>JBARYO010000001.1:0-2953 GCA_049647905.1 Elainellaceae cyanobacterium
GCTACAGTCGTACATAGCGGTGCATCATTGGCAACCTAAGAGCACAGGTGGTGCTATGACTGCTACGACTGGAACTGCGTCAACTGAATACCTCAATAGTACTAGTTCTGTGGGTAGCGATCTTCCAGAAATTCTCTGCGGTGTCTGGAGGGTTGTCTCGCCAGTAGAATTTTGGTGTGGGGCAGCGATCGCCAGCGCTTCCGATGAGGGAAGTCATTGTCCAGATCCCCCACCAAGCTCAGGGAGGCGCTGCTATTAGTGTTCGTCATTCAGAAACTGAGACGGTGATGCCGCGCCAAAACGTCGCCTCAGAGACGACTGTTGGCCCCACCTCAGCGCAGGCGTCTACCGAGCGATCGCCGTCGCTCGACTGGCGATTGGGCGCTCACCGCAGCCCCTTAGTCATTACCGGCACGTTGCTGCTTCGTCACCAACGCTGCCACAGGCGCGCGTTTCTTGACGTCTACGGTAACCGGACGCAGCGGGATCCCTCTAGCGATTATCTGCAAAAGCTGCAGCAGGACAGCGCCAACCATCAGCAGCAGGTGTTGATAGACTATCCAGCGCAGCAGCCCAGCTATCCTGCGGGGGACTGGCGAGCCGGGGCAGAAGCAACTCTGGCATTGATGCGGGATGGCGTCAGCCACATTGTCAACGGGGTGGTGTGTCTTGAGCGCTCCGACAACACCATATTGGTGGGTCGCCCAAAGCTCCTCATTCGGCAGGCGGGCTGGTCTTATTTTGGTGACTGGTCGTATCACGTCGTGGATATCAAGCTTGGCAAGCGCCCAAAAGCCGACTATCAAGTAGTTTCTGCATTTCACACCTATCTCTTATCCGAAGCCCAAGGCATGTGGCCAGAGACGAGCTGGCTGGTGTTAAAGGAAGGTAAACGCTACGCCGTCAGCTTGGTAGACCAGCTTCCTAAGATGGAGGAGGCGCTGGCTGGCTGTATTGCATCGCTGCGGACGGCTATAGAACCTGAGGTTTTCATCGCTCGCAATCGCTGTGACCTGTGCCACTGGTTTGGTCAGTGCTATCAAATTGCGCAGGATGAGCGCCATCTTTCTCTGCTGCCTGGGGTAACTCCCAACCGCTATCGCCACCTCAAAGACCTGATGCTGACAACGGTAGAGCGCCTTGCTGCCGTATCACCATCGCTGCTGGAGTCTCTCCCCGGATTTGGCCCTCAAGTGGCTCAAAAGCTTATTAGACAGGCGCAGGCAACCCACCAAAACAGGGCTGTGCTGACCCCCAGCATAGTCCCCCATGACTCACGTCTAGCGACAGCGCTGCCAACCGCCCCCGTGGAACTCTACTTTGACATCGAAGCGGCCCCAGAGCGAGATTTGATCTACCTGCATGGCGTTTTAGTGGTCGAGCAGGATGGATCGGGGACGGCTCAATCAACATTCCATGCGTTCTTAGCGGAGTCCATGGAGCAAGAAGAGGCGGTGTGGCACCAGTTTTTAGCCTTGACCCAACGCTATCCCACAGCCCCGATTTATCACTTTTGCCCCTACGAAGCCCAATCGGCACAAAAGCTAGCGGATCGTTACAGTACGCCAAGATCCGTCATCCAGCCGCTGCTCAGGCGGTTTGTGGACCTCCACGATCGCGTCATCAAAACGGTGACGCTACCCACAGAGAGCTATGCCCTCAAATCCATTGCCCGCTGGGTAGGCTTTGACTGGCGCGATGAGGGCGCAAATGGTGCCCAGTCTATCTTTTGGTATGACCAATGGACCACTCGGGGCGATCGCCAGTTTATCGACCAGATCCTGCGCTACAACGAGGACGACTGCCGGGCCACTTGGCAGGTGAAAGAGTGGCTAGTTCAGTTTGTCCAGGAGCATAGTACAAGCTAGAGACCCTAGAGACACCGCCCTAACCGCCCTCTGCAGGTCTTCGAGGCAGCGCGTCAGCCCGACAGCAGCGCTACTGCTACTGCTACTACTACTACAGCCTCCGGCCCATAATCACAAGGTCGCGGGTGCTGGCGTCAAACTCGGCCACGCCGGGCAAAAATCCCCACTCACTGAAGCCGAAGCGCTCTAGTATCTGCAGGCTGGGTTCGTTCTGAGCAAAGACGAATCCCAGTAGCGTCTTAAACTTTAGCATCGGCCCCTGGGCGATCGCCTGGTCTAGCAAGGCCGTACCGATGCCCTGGCGACGATGCTGCGGCGAGACATAAATACTGATCTCTGACGTCTTTTGGTACGCTGGGCGACCATAAAAGGGCTGAAAACTAAACCAGCCTGCCACCCTCTGATCGTGCAGGGCGACCCAAATGGGGTAGTCCTGCGCTGAGTGGGACTCAAACCAGGCATAGCGACTGTCGAGGGTAACCGCCTGGGTATCTCCCGTAACGCGGCGGCTTGGGATAGTGGAGTTATAAATATCAACAATAGCGGGAAGATCTGCCAGTGTTGCATTGCGGATGAGCGTTTTTTCCTGTAATAGCACGGGTTCGTCCTACGTAAAACAGTTTGTTGAATACCCGTATTAAACTCAATTCCTCAACATCGTGTGGTGAAGTGTTTGACAAATTCCGAATTAATAGCGAGAATTGAGATCGCTTTGAGAGTGACTGGTTCGGAGTGGGGCGTTTAAACCATCCACAACGCAGCATCTGGCAAAGCGACGGTCACAAGGGACTGTAGTTCAATTGGTTAGAGCACCGCCCTGTCACGGCGGAAGTTGCGGGTTCGAGCCCCGTCAGTCCCGTTCCCTTACCCCAATCACAATGACTTTCAGAGCTTTTTGCTAATGAAATGTGGGGGAAACGCTATGCTGGAGACAGTCGACTGCTGCGCAGCCGAAGGCATCACTTATGCTTATTGATGTCATCTTCTGCACATCTGCAAGCCGTGGGTGGGCGGTCGAATACTCCTTGAGATATTGCCTATGCTGTTTTGGCTGATCCTGCTCGGGATATTGACCTACGTTGTTG
>JBARYO010000002.1:0-2456 GCA_049647905.1 Elainellaceae cyanobacterium
GCGCTCGATGGAGCGGCAGCAGTGGGACGAGGCAGTTCGACTATGCCATGCCCTAGACCCACTGCTCTACCAATACTGCCGCTGGGGACGGTGGCAGCAGGTGTGGAAGCTGGGGCGGCGGGCGGCCCATGAGCTGGGCGATCGCGCCACCGAAGCCTGGGCATTGCACCAGCTGGGAAGCGTCGCCCTGTGCTTGGAAGACGGGTTTGCGGCCCAAGCCTACTTAGCGGAAGCACAGCAGATGCGCCTGCAAATGGAAGACATGGTCGGGGCCGCTCTGGCGCAGCACAACCTGGCGGTCGTCCAGCAGCTACTCACGCGGGATGTCCCTCGCTCCGATGTGGCGGCGGCTCCGGCGGCAGCATTTGTTTCCATGTCTCAGAATCTCCCTTACAAATGGCTTGCCTTGGGCGGCGGGGCGCTGATGGCGGGCGTTGGGGCGCTATTTGGCCTTCAAGCCACCTCGTCCGATGTATCGGTCCGTCCCCGCCTCGTGAATTTTCCACCACAGCTACTATCAACCACCAGTGCCCCACGGGATATTGTCGTTCGCAACACCACTAGCGAGGCGCTGACCATTGACGCCATTGTGCTAGACAACGGGGAAGGATCAGCCCCACAGACCACAAGTGAAGCGGAAACAGAGGAGGCAACCGGATTACCTGAGATATCTATTATCGATAGCCCTGACGGCATTGCCACCAGCCTTGACGGCAATGAAGGCAACAGCAGCACCCGCAACGACAACTTCGAGATTCAGGAAAACTGCACTGGCAATGTCCTATTGCCCGACGCGACCTGCACCATTGATGCGCAGTTTATGCCGCAAACGGTGGGACCCCATGCTTCAGCCGTTAACATTATTGACGATGGCCAAACCCTAAAAACCGTCACCCTGCGGGGGGTTGGCGCGGTTGCAGAAGCAGGATTCAGACCCCAGACCCTAGAATTTGAGTCATTTATCTTAGGGGAAGAGCCCGCCGCGCGCACTGTGACGATGCGCAATGAGGGGGCTGTCGCCTTTACCGTCGACACCGTCAGCCTGTCAAAAACGCCGGCCTTCTCGGTCAAGGACGACGCCTGTACCGGTCAGACCTTAGATACGCGGGACACCTGCACCGTTGCCATCGAATTCTCCTCATCTAAGGCCGGGGCGTTTGACGCCACACTGACGGTGAACAACCAAACGGGCTCATCGATATGGGCCTTGCCCATATCAGGAGCAGCTCAAACCGCACCCTCGCCGACTTCAGGCTCGTCTGGCTCACCCCGTTTGGGTCTGCCGACGCTGCGCCTTCCCCCCATCTTTTCGTCTGCGCCAGCGCCCAGATCTAGTTCTGGGGCCAACTCTGGGTCTGGATCTAGCCCTAGCGCTAGCCCCAACGATGACCCTACCCCCCGGTCACGACCTAAACTGGAGGCTAGCGCTAGCGCGATTACGTTTGCTTCGCAGCCGACGGGGCGGATGCAAACGCAGCAGATTACGCTGAATAATACTGGGACGGGTGACCTGTACTTCGATGCCATCAGCTTGAATGAGGGGGACGGCTTTGCCATCGCCGGGACCACCTGCGGCCTGCTTAAGCCTGGGGAGTCCTGTCGAGTGGTGGTGAATTTCGTGCCGCAGACTGCGGGAGAATTCACGAGTGCCCTAGACATCAGCAGCAATATTGACATCGCACCGATTCCAGTAACCGGTGTTGCAACGGCAGCGAGGCGATCGCCCGAAATTCTAGAGTTTAGCCCCTCCAGGAGCACGGTTGACCCCGGTGAGGCCGTAGAGCTGTGCTACGACGTTGCCGATGCCGAAACAATATATCTGAGGACGGGGGGAACCACTCGGTCGCTGCAAAATGCGTCGGAATGTCTGTCGGTTTCGCCCCAGGCCACCACCACCTACACCCTAATCGTCCAGTCCGGTGACGAGAGAATCGAAGAGTCGGTCACTGTCACCGTGAATGAGGCCGCTGTGCCGCTATCCACGCCCGTTTCTCTGTCACCGGGGACGCCCAACGACGTTGAGCCCATAGCCTGCAGCGCTAATTCAGTTGTGCTGCAGTGGCAAGGCACATCCTCTTCCTACGACGTACGGCTGCAGCAAGAGGCGATGGTAGATGGTGCGCCGAGCTGGGTCTCGGTGCTGAGCCAGTCGGTCAGCCAGCAGCGGCTCGATGTGTCTGCCTCGGTGCGCAACTTTGGCCTGCACCGCTGGCAGGTGCGCGCCTTGGACGCTGCGGGGAACGCTAGCGACGCCTCGGCGTGGCATTACTTCCTGTGCGTGGTGGAATAGCTGCTGGGGATCGGGGACTGGAGAGCGCCGGGATTAGGTCTGGGGCGAAAGCACCCGAGACAGTGCGGCATATAGAGCGATCGCCACCACAATGCCGTTGATGGGCACGATGCCCCAGCCCAGTTGACCGGTGATGTAGGCCACAGCAAAAGCCACCACGTAAGCG
>JBARYO010000003.1:0-3959 GCA_049647905.1 Elainellaceae cyanobacterium
CTCCTGACCCTATGCCGCCCTCTAGTTGACCGCTGGTTTGCCCATCAGCTGCCCTATGGGCCGGGGCAAATCACCTTGATTTTTCACAGTGACGCCCTCTCGGCAGCGGCGGACATCGTCATGTACCTGCCCGATAAAGGCGATCGCGTCTTGTACACTAAGCCCCACTTAGACCCAATCAGTCAGCCATCCGCTGACCCGCCAGCATTTGAATCGCCATCAAGCGCACCAAGGGAGGCAACAGTCACTCCCCTTGCCGACCAAGAGGATCTGATACGGGCGCTATCTCAAGCCTTCCAATCCTCAAGTCGCCCTATGCTCAGCGCTATTGCACAGCTGACGAGTCGTATCCAGCAGCTCGAAGCGGTCGTGGACAGCGCACTGCAACGGCAAGAGGGGCAGAGCAGTGAATCAACCCAAGTCAACGTCGACCAGCAGTTCGAGGCTATTGCTCAACAGCTCTCCAGCCAGCAGACCCATCTCAAAGCCCAGCTGGACGCGATCCAGGCCCAAATTTCCGATCTCAATTTATCTGACTTACAAGTCGACCCCCTGTCTGACCCACCGATTCCTCAAACTGAAGCCGAGTGGCGATCGCGCATTGAGCAGACCCGAGGCACCGTCGGCGACTACGAGACCTACAGCACCGCCTATCGAGAGATGCATGGCGATGCGCCGCTGTTTGAAACCCCCGACTGGGTGATGCTGTGTGAATTTGACTGGGCGCAGCGCCTTTGCCCAGACCTGGCGGACCTCTATGACGTCCTCTACGGCACCGATGGCGTTGGGGATGAGGGGGCCGATGTGCTGCAGCAGTTCGGTGCCCACTGCCGAGACGGCAGCACCTACTATCTTTACCAAGAGCGTGGCTATCGGGCAGAAGCCGCCATGCAGGAAATTGCCCACCACCCGGACTACTCCTGGCTACCGACTCTGCGTCAGCTTTGGCAGCGCTCCAACCCGCTGAACCACAACATCTTTGAGCTGTTTGGTTGGGAAGCGGACGCGGTCGCTGCCATGGCGGCGATTGCAGAGCCCCCTCGTCGCCATGGCAGCTACGGGAATGGTCGCCGTAGCTCAACTGCCGAGCCAGCCGAGCCGCCATGGTCGCAGACGAGTACCCAAGGGCGATCGCTGCTGGATTATCAGGCGTTGCTCAATATTGGCCCCTTCGCCCCGCTAACGGCAGAGACGGTTAAGCGAGCCTACCGACAAGCCATGAAGACGGCCCATCCCGACTCTGGCGGCAGCACGCAAAAAGCGCAGCAAATCAACGAGGCTTACCAGGCCGTCATGGGCCATTATTTCCCTAGCAAGACCTAAATTACCGTTCCATCCGGGATCACAGCGTTCTTCAAAATTACCGTAACGCCGTTGCGAATATAGAAGCCTAAGTCCTCTTTATTGGATTCCTCCACCCGATCCTTGTTGAGGATCTGGACGTTCCTGCCGAGGCGGGCATTTTTGTCTACGATAGCCCGCTGGATTGTGGAATTGACGCCGATGCCCAGGGGAATGTTATCAAGAGCCCGACGGCGCGTTTTTTGGCTGTCTTCAAACTGTTCGTAGTAGTCAGCCCCCATGATTAAGGAATCGCGGATGGTGCAGCCTTCAGAGATGCGGCTTCGGATGCCTAGCACGGAGTGGTGAATCTGACAGTTTTTCAACACGCAGCCGTCGCCAATGAGAGACTCCGTCACCTGGCAATCTAGCAGCTTTGTGGGAGGGAGGTAGCGAGGACGGGTGTAGATGGGCGCGTTTTCGTCATAGAAGCTGAACGCAGGATGGGGCTGCTCCGTCAGCGCCAGGTTAGCGTCGTAGAAAGACTCGATAGTCCCAATATCTTCCCAGTAGTCATCAAACAGGAAAGCCTGGACGTTGAGGTCTCTAGCCGCGCTGGGAATGATTTCTTTACCGAAGTCGGTCTGCTCTAGATTTTTGCGCAGCAGATCGGCCATCACCTCGCGCTTGAACACGTAGATGCCCATGGAGGCAATGTAGGGCTTTTCCTTTGCCTGCTCTGGCGATAGCCCTAAGCTGGTGGTATCCACCTGCATCTGCCTTAGGGCATCTCCCTTCGGCTTCTCCATAAAATTGGTAACGCGGCCTGTGCTCTCATCAATATTCATCAGGCCAAAGCTTGACGCGCGCTTCTCATCGATGGGCACCACCGAGATGGTGATGTCGGCATTGGTATCGCGGTGGCGCTGCACAAACTGGCGGTAGTCCATGCGATAGAGGTGATCCCCGGAGAGAATCAGATACTCCTCTGCCCCTGAGGATTCCATCAGCCACAGATACCGACGAACGGCATCCGCCGTACCTTGGAACCAGCTGGGATTGTCAGGGGTTTGCTGCGCTGCCAGGATTTCGACGAAGCCGTCAGTAAACCCAGGGAATGAATAGGTTCTAGAGACGTGGCGATTGAGCGACGCTGAGTTAAACTGCGTCAGCACATAAATTTTGTTGATCTCTGAGTTGATACAGTTACTGACTGGAATATCAATCAGCCGGTATTTTCCCGCTAAGGGCACCGCTGGTTTGGCACGCTGTTTTGTCAACGGATAAAGTCGGGTGCCGGCACCCCCGCCCAGGATAATCCCTAGTACTCGTTTCACAGATCCCCTCGTCGCTGCCTGTAAGTTTCACCTACAGTGTCTGACTGAGGGGCGCAGTTTGCAAGGGGCAAAGCTGAGTTTTTAAAGGGTTTTCTCCATGAGAGTGGACTGGGGATGATAGCTGAGCTGTTGATAAAAGTGCTGACCCGCCTCGTTTTGACAGAACACATGCAGCGATAGTTTCCTGTAGCCGCGCTCTTTAGCCCATGCTTCTGCCTGAGTGATGAGAGCCCTGCCGATCCCATGGCGACGGTAGGATGGCAAGACATACAACAGAAATATGTAAGGATGGCGATCGCCGTCAATGGGATCGACGGTATACCCTAGCCAGAGACATCCGATGGGTTGAGATTGGGTTGGTTCCCTTGCCCACCAGACCCGATGGTCATCCCCCAAATATTGATCGACAAAATGGGCGAGGTGTTTGCTGCGCTGCTGGGGGCGTTGGTCTGGGTATGACTCTTGATGCTGTGACTCTCGATGCAGCGCTTTGAGGTACTGCAGCAATAGGGTGCGGCTGGCAGTGGTGCCCGACTGGCAACTGTAGGACAGTCGGACGTCATTCACAGAAAATCTGAGGGTAACAGCTGATGAGTGACTTACTTAATGTAGAACTGGCCAACATAAAATTGGCCAATGAAGAACTGACCCAGCGTGAGCTGAGCAGCTGGCGCGTTGAGGCTTAACGAATCAGCTTCCTCAATGGGTGCCGGTGCTGCCATATCGCCGGGTAGAAATGCCCGAGCGCTGACAGCGACCATAGCCACTAAAAACACCATCACAATCAACAGGGGCGCAATATATTGGCGGAAAAATAACACGACTCTAGCCTCGAGAACACTTGTTTCAAAGATAGCCTTAGAAATGCTTGTAAATCCTATGGCTACTATGCATTTACTGCCATATTCTGCCCCTATCCTAGAGCGATACTTCCAACAAAAAATGCAGATAACTGTAATATTAGTTACCAGCACCTAGTATAAAGGGTAGGTTGAAAACCTCGTAATATGGAGTGAGTAATCTACACAGTTCATCACTACAGTTCACGGGTCTTAATAGTTTTCTTGATCTTAATATTTTCTTATGAGACAGATTACCCGCTGGGATTTATGCCGCTTTGTTAAGACCCTGGCCTATTTTGGCGTTGTGCCTTTCCTGGGCAGTGCGGGATGGCTACAGCAGATGTTAGGGCTCTCCACACCACCATCAGATGACGGATCCATCGCAATGATAACCAACCGCCCTGTTTTGGTTGTAGCTGAAGGGGACGCCGCTGAAGGCGCTACCGCTGCCCTGGATCAGGTTCTAACCCAGCAGGGCTATCAAGCTCATTCATTGCAG
>JBARYO010000004.1:0-3519 GCA_049647905.1 Elainellaceae cyanobacterium
ATAGCCCTCGCTGGTCATCGCCTCGCAGCACTCCCGTAGGCTCACCTCCCGCTGCAGACGGCTAAACACCTCAGCGTCCTCTTTCGCAAACGGACGCAGTCCCTTAATCGCCTTGCGCTCCGCCATATCCGCCGCCGTCGCTTGGGGCGATCGCGGCATTGTCACCACAGCGATCGCCAAAGCCCCCACAAACAGCAGCGCTACGACAGTCCAAAAGCTGGCCCAAAATGGCCCTGAAGGAACATCACTGAAAAATGCATCGTTAATGCGATCGCGAAAGACACCACCCGCGATCGCCAAACTCACGCCCAGAAAAACCAGCAGCATAAACCAGTTGCGGCGGCGAATCAGCTCCGCTATCCACTGGATGAATCGGGCAACCTTCTCAGTAGTCTGCTGCAGGACGTCAGGATTGGGCGACTCAGGAACCATGGGGGCAAGGGCGTTTTGCTTTTATTAAAGCCTATATCCCTGCATTGATGGCCGACCGGTACGAGGCGATCGCGTTTTAGGCCTGCGCTTGCCCCGCCAAAATTGCCATCTCCGACACCGGAAGCGCTAGCGACGCAAACGCCGTCCCGTTAATCTCTTGCACCGTCACCATCTCGTTCCTGGACTGCTCCAAGGCATCACGCCGATAGCAATAGGTCATCCCCTGTGCGAATAGGCCGCAGGTATTGACACCCCCGCCGCAGGGTTAGCCCCACCACATCGTCAGCGTTGCGGACATGGGCGATCGCTTCTATTAGGCGATCGCCCCACCAGTGGGATACGCTCTATCAGCCGGTTACGGCAGCAGCGGCAGTTTAGGCGCGACTTTGTGCCCCTACGCTGGCTCCGCCACCCCTGCCTGCTCTTGAATGACCGCTGGCCGCTGTGGTGCGCCTTGGGATAGGGACACCCCCGGCGGCGTATGCACCACCAGCATAGAGGTCTGCCAAGAGCGATGGGCCACGGCCTCAGGCAGTCTACTGCTGCTCAGCACACCCTCATAGCGGCGCTGCTGGGCGGGCAGTATCAGCAGATCGTTTTGGGTCAGCGCCTCGGCAATCCGCTTAACGGGCGCGCCTTCTACTAAGGTCCAGTCCAGCCCCTCCGGCAGGTCTTCTAGCCAGGTAGGCCGCTGGCGCGATCGCGGCCCGCTGCGCACCAGCAGCATCTGCAGCGGGGCTTTCAATTCTTCTGCCAGCTGCCCCGCCACATCGAACGCAAGCCGCGCTGTCGCCGAAAGCCGCCGTTCTATCGGCACCGCTAGCACCACCCGCTCGACGGTGTTGAGGGGCTGGGGGAAGCGGGTGACCAGCACGGGCACTGTCGCCCGGTTCACCACCCGGTCTACCACGCTACCGAAGGTGCGATCGCTGTGGTGGGAATAGCCCTTCCAGCCGCAGACAATCAGGCTGGCCTGGTGCTCTACGCTGGCGCGAATGATGCCCTTGCTGGCGCTATAGTCTACCCGCGAGATTGGCTCTACCTCTACCACGGCGCTGTGGGCCAGGTTCTCCGCCTCTGCCAACAGGCGCTGCTGGGCCATTTGCCGCTGGGCCGATATCTCGCCTTGGCGATCGCTGAGCACGTTGAGCGGCAGCAGCGTCCCGGCAGCCCGCTTGGAGAGCAGGATGGCTAGCTCCAGCAAGCTGTTCTCGGTGTCAGCGTTGGCCACTGGCACCAGGATGCGCTTGCCCCAGTCCGGCAGCGGCTCACCTTCGGCCATGGTCGCCGCGTCGGTGGCGGCATTGCCCTCACCTCCCGGCTCCATTTTGCTGCCCCAGCGCTGGGTAATCCAGGGGGAGGCGATGCAGCTCACCAAAATCATGGCGATGGTGCCATTAACCGTAGCTTCATCCACAATGTCGAGGTTAAAGGCCACCGTAATGGCCGCCAATGTGGAGGCCGCCTGGGCCACCGACAGGCCAAACACCGTCATAGAACTGGTTCCGGACCAGCCAAACAGCTTGCCGGACAGCAGCGCCGCGATGTATTTGCTCAGCAGCTCCACTGCCACAATGACTCCAGCAATAAACAGCGATCGCGGCTCTTTGATCAGCACCAGCGGGTCCACCAGCATGCCCACAGAAATCAAGAAGAAGGGCACAAACAAAATATTGCCGATGAACTGGATGCGGTTCATCAGGGGGCTACGCTCGGGGATTTGCTGGGTGATGGCCACCCCCACCAAAAATGCTCCTACAATCGGCTCAATTTCAATCAGCCCCGCAATGTAAGACACCACGAACAGCGCCACCAGCACAAACACAAATTCTGCGCCCTCGTCGTGGCCAAAGCGGATGAAGAACCAGCGCCCCAAGCGCGGCAGACCCCACAGCGTGGTGAAGGTGAACACCAGCAGCGAGGGAATCAGAAACAGCCAAAACCCCAGGGTGAGTTCCCCTGACTGGGCCTTGACCACCACCGCCAGCACCAGCAGCGCCAGCACGTTGGTGATCAGGGTGCCGCCCAACGTTGCGGTGACAGGGCGGGTTTTGGCAATGCCCAACCGGCTCAGCAGCGGCAGCGCCACCAGGGTGTGGGAGGCCAAGCAAGAGGCCACCAGCACCGCCGCCAGCGGCCCATAGCCCACCAGCATCATTGCCCCGGTGCCCAGCGCCATGGGAATTAGAAAGGTGAGCAGGCCAAAGCCAATGGCGGGCTTGGCGTTTTGCTTGAGGTCGTCCAGGCTGGTTTCTAGGCCGCCTAAAAACATCAAAAACAGGAGGCCAACCGTACCCAGCAGCACAATGGTCTCGTCGCGGGCCAGCAAATTAGCCCCATGGGGACCAATGGCCATGCCAGCCAAAATTAGCCCGACGATGCCCGGCAGCCCCAGCCGCTCAAACAGCAGTGGCGCTATCAGCATGACGCCGACGATGACCAGAAAGATGGTGACCGGGTCATCGATTGGCAGGCGGTCTAGAAACGGTAGGCGATCTAACAGATTGAACGAGAGGCTAAACCCTAGGTTAGGAGAAGCGTTCAGCTTGCTACAGGGCAGCAGCAAGCTAGACATCCACAGCAACAAAGACATCGTCTGCTCAATCCTTTGGTAACAAGGGCCTGATGAAGTTGTGAGAGCGAAATTGTAGAAATCTTCAGGCGATCGCCCGCAGCGCCTCTTTGGCGAAAGGCGGTATCCGCTGGCCGAAGCAGCACTTTGCCGTAGCGGTGCTTGGGCTAGATACGTCGGGCAAGGCGACTGCTATGATGCTGTATTGTCTAGCAGTTATTTTTTGGTGGCTATCCCCCTTTCGGGAGATAGGTGGTGTTGCAGTGGAGGGGCGATCGCTTCGGTGGGGCCACTGGACCAGGAGCGGGATAGGCTATGTCAGCGCAGAATTTATGCTCTAAATCAGCAGCGCCGAGACCCAACGAATCGTGGCCGACATCTCAGGTGTCGCGGTCGAGACTTTTAGTGTCACGGCTGACCTCTTCAAGTGTCATGGCTGACGTGCCAGGTGTCGTGGTTGAGACTTTAAGCGTGGTGATTGGCATCTTCAGGTGTCGCCGACGGCATTTTAGATG
>JBARYO010000005.1:0-5528 GCA_049647905.1 Elainellaceae cyanobacterium
TGATAGAACTGGATGATCTCATCCTTTTTCCGCCCTAGAGATTGTTGCCACTATCTGAGACAACCTCTAACTCAACTCAATTTGATCCTATGACTTTATCGGCTAACGCATCTGCAACCCTTCTGGATCTGCTTGCAGGCGCTGACGACCAGGTTGCTCTGGCTGCTCCTGACAAACCCAGCTTGACCTATGGGCAGCTGCGTCAGCACATTGTTGAGCTGGCTGCCCAGCTCAATCAACTGGGTATTGGTCGGGGCGATCGCATTGCCATCGCTATTCCCAACGGCCCGGAAATGGTGGTGACCTATCTGGCAGCCGCCACCTGCGGCACGGCAGCGCCCCTCAACCCCAAGTACAAGCAGGATGAGTTTGCCTTCTACTACGAGAGCACCGGGGCGATCGCCCTGATTATGCTGGGGGACGGCATTGAAGCGGCTAAATCAGCGGCGGCAGCCATCGACATGACGCTGATTCAGGCTACCGCTCAACCTGACGGCACCCTAGCCCTTGAGCACGTCGGCGGCAAGGCCCGCGCCCCCCGGCCCCAGGAGCTGGCGGAGGTGGAAGATATCGCCATGATTTTGCATACCAGCGGCACCACCAGCCGCCCCAAGCGCGTCCCCATTCGCCATCGCAACCTAGCCGCCTCCGCCCGCAACATCATCGGCACCTACAGCCTCAGCGACCAAGACCGCTCCCTCTGCGTCATGCCCCTGTTCCACGTCCATGGCATCGTCGCCTCTATGCTCTCCACCCTGATTTCTGGCGGCACGGTGATCTGCCCCGCAGGCTTTAATGCGCTGGAGTTTTTTAAGATTCTCTCTGAGTTCAAGCCCACCTGGTATTCGGCGGTGCCCACCATGCACCAGCTGCTGCTGTCCCGCGCCGAGCGCAATCAAGAGGCCATCAGCGCCAGTCCGCTGCGGTTCATCCGCTCCAGCAGTTCGTCGCTGCCCCCCGTGGTGCTAGAGCGCTTAGAAGCGACCTTCAAGGCCCCGGTGCTAGAGGCCTACAGCATGTCGGAAGCATCTCATCAAATGACCTCCAACCCCATGCCCCCGGCTGAGCACAAGGCTGGCACCGTGGGTAAGGGCTTTGGTGTGGAAGTCAATATTATGGATGACGGGGGCAACCTGGTGGAGCAAGGGGGCTTGGGGGAAGTGGTGGTCAAAGGGGCAAACGTCTTTGACGGCTACGAGGGCAACCCCACGGCCAATAAGACCGCCTTTACCAACGGCTGGTTCCGCACTGGGGACCAAGGCGTCTTGGACCGCGACGGCTACCTTTCTTTGACGGGCCGCATTAAAGAGCTAATCAACCGAGGTGGGGAAAAGATTTCGCCCCTAGAAGTGGATAATGTCCTGCTGCGTCACCCTGCTGTGGCAGAAGCCCTGGTGTTTGCCGTGCCCCACAAAACCTTGGGAGAAGACATCCACGCGGCGCTGGTGGTGAATGACGAGGTAAGTGACAAAGAGCTGCGCGCCTACTGCACAGAGCATATGGCCGACTTCAAAGTGCCTAAAAGATTCCATATTCTCGAAGAGCTGCCCCGAGGCGCAACCGGCAAGCTGCAGCGGCTGAATATGGCCAAGATGCTCAACCTTACGGGGGAGTCATGAAGATCTGTATCGTCGGGGCGGGGGCGATTGGAGGCTACATCGGCGCGAAGCTAGCCCTCGCCGGAACGGATGTGACGCTGATCGCGCGGGGTGCTCACTTGGAGGCCATGCAGACCCAGGGGCTGACGTTGGAGACCGAGGGCTCAAAAGAGACGGTCCAGGTCTCCGCTATGGAGAATATTCAGAAGGCGGGACCTCACGATGTGGTGATTGTGGCCCTCAAAGCCCACAGCGTTCCCAAGGTGGCTGAGGCGCTACCGGCCCTCTACGGCCCCGATACCCTGGTGGTCACCGCGCAAAATGGGGTGCCCTGGTGGTATTTTCGCAAGTTAGACCACCCTCAGCAGGACTACTGCATTCAGTCCGTAGACCCCAACGGCATCGTCGAAGCCAATATTCCCGTAGAGCGGGTGATTGGCTGCGTCGTCTACCCCGCTGCTGAACTCTCGGCTCCCGGCGTGGTGCGCCACATTGAGGGCGATCGCTTCTCCTTGGGGGAGCTAGACGGCTCCAAGAGCGATCGCCTCCGGGCCTTGTCCAAAACCCTGCGTCAGGCGGGCATCAAGGCTCCCATACGCAGCGAAATCCGCAACGAGCTGTGGGTAAAGCTGTGGGGTAACCTGGCCTTTAATCCCATCAGTGCCCTCACCCGCGCCACGTTGGAAGACATTTGTCAGTACTCCCTGACGCGGGACTTGGCGCGACATATGATGCAGGAAGCCCAGGCGATCGCCGAAAATTTGGGGGTCACGTTCAGCATTCCTTTGGAGCAGCGCATTCAAGGGGCGGAAAGCGTGGGTGCCCATAAAACCTCTATGCTGCAGGATATCGAGTCGGGGCGTTCCACTGAGGTAGATGCGCTGGTGGGGGCAGTGTCTGAGCTGGGCCGCCTGGTAAATATTCCCACGCCGCATATCGATGCAGTGTATGCCAGCGTCAAGCTTTTGGAAAAGACTCTGTTAGACTAATCCTCTAAACAATTGGCGCTGGCATCCGCTTATATCGGCCTTAAGCAGCCTCGCCTCTGGTCCTTGGGTCGTTTTTTAGAGGAAACTGCGCCCTGTGAATGCGGCTGAACAAGCAAAGTCCGTGGATGCCGCCAGCAAAATTGCGGCAGTGGTTACCCACTTTAAAGCAGAATTTCCTGACGCGCGGTCGGACCTCAAGCCCTGGGCCAATGATCAGGAAACGCGATCGCTGGTTGATCCTGACTCTATAGACATTGGGTTCCACATGCCAGGCTACAGCCGCCGACTCCAGGGGCGCAGTCTGCTGGTACAGATTCGGTTTTACTCCGACGAGTCTAGCACCAGCCTGTTTGAACCGGACTCTGACCGTCGTCGCGCCATTGGCCTAGAAATTGCGGGGTTCGACCATCGCGGCAAGCAGTGGCAGCTCTCCACCGTTGACCAATGGCAAGTCCTTGGTAACTCTGCCCCTGTCCCTGAGCTACAGGAAAAGCTAAAGCGATTTTGCCGACAGGCGCTGGCGCTTTTCAATGGCCAAAGTGGCGCTGAACAATTTGATACGGGACAACCTGACGCTGGACAACATGAGGACGATACCCCCAATGGATAATCAACCGCGCACCGACCCGAAGCCCGCTGACGCAGCGCTGAAGGCGTCAGATGTCGGCCCCGGTGCCTTCGCTACGTTTTTGTACTACTTCACCAGCACCACAATCCTGTCGGCGCTGGTGGTGGTGCGGGGTCTGGACCTGAGCGTGACAACGGGAGTACCTCAACGGCTCGGGCTGATGGTCGGCTTGCTAGCGGGGGCCTTGGGGGTCTACTTCAATCGTACTGTGACCCTAGAGGTGGCAGCATCCAACAGCGATCGCACCCTAGCAGAGATAGAGGCGGCGCTGTCAGAGTTAGGGTATAGCTTGGACGAGGCAGCGCTAGCCGCTGCAGACGATACAGATCTCCCCTTCAGAGTCTATCAACGCTCTGCCCTCGGGAAACTGCTGTCGGGCCGGGTGTATGTCCAGCAGGCCAAAAATCAGCTCATTGTTGCCAGTCGGGCGGTGCACCTGCGGCAGCTGCGGCGGCAGCTGGAGCGATAGGCAACCAGCTTAAAATACCGACGACACGGATCAGCGCATCAGCGCAGTCCACAAAATTATCACTGCTTTTAAGATCCTTTTCGCATTCTTCGGCAACAGCTTAGCCTAAAATCGTAGGGCAAAAGCCCAAATTTGAGTGGAGTGGCTATGGCGCGTCAAATTCTCCTGGTTAAAGCTAACACCATACTGAAACTGAGTCCTGTCCAGTCATCTGAGCTGCCGGAGGAAGAGCGCTACGCT
This sequence comes from Elainellaceae cyanobacterium, assembly GCA_049647905.1. GTDB lineage: Bacteria > Cyanobacteriota > Cyanobacteriia > CAKZMO01 > CAKZMO01 > JBCCAG01. Next base: position 3,925 of record JBARYO010000005.1, read on the forward strand.
GTACCGGCGGGGACGACCTTTGAAATTCAGTCCTACGCTTACGCCGATCCGGTCAGGGGCGACTTTAATGGGCATATCAAATTCGCCCTCAAGGGCGACTCCATCAAAGGGCGCAACACCTGGTTTATTTACAGCCTGCATGCCCAAATCGAAATCAACGATCGCGTTGTGTACCCCCATGAAGATCAAGAAGCGCTGCAGGTCCTAAAGGTGACCCGCGATACGGTATTCAAACGCCGCCCCCTGCAAACCTCTATTTTGCCCCCTGAGGAAGTCAGCTCCGTGCCGCAAGGCACCGTCTTTCCTCTTCACTCTTACGCCTATGCCGATGCCCAAGGCGGGTTTGGCAACCACGTCAAGGTGTCGCTGCGGTATGAGCAGGACTTTATTAACGATTTGAGCACTTGGTTTGTGTACAGTCGCCACGCCTATGTGGAGTACGACGGCAGAGTGGTCTATCCCATTGAAGATCCGAAGCTGCCCCGGCTGCGAATTACCCAGGGCACGACCTTAAAGCGAAAACCCGTTCAGTCCTCTACCCTCTCCCCTGACGAGCTGCAGCAGGTTGATGAAGGAAAGCTTATTCCTCTCAATTCCTATGCCTATCGCGATCCCCAAGGCAAGACCTTCAATGGCCATATTAAAGTTGCCTTTGAATACCCCAAAGACTACATTCGGGGAACCAATACCTGGTACATCTACCAAGGCCACGCCCAAATTGAGCGGCAAGGACAGATTTTGTTTCCCGCCCCTAAACCTCCCGTTCCCGCATTCAGTGGAATTCCGTTTAATCTTCCAGGCAACAGAAGCACCTTCTATACGGACCAGCCCATCATTCCCGGCGGTAGCTTTACCTGGGGCGAAGCCACGAAGGATGCCACCCGGATTCCGGCATCGGTTAACATTGTCGACAACATCATCCAACTCGCCAAGCAGCTCCAGCAGGCCCGCGATCAAATTGGCCGCACATTTTTTATTACCTCTTGGTACCGCCCTCCCGCCATCAATGCTGCTGTAGGTGGAGCGTCTCAAAGCTACCATCTGTTTGGCATGGCCACCGATATTGATGTCGATGGCCTCAGCGGTCGGGATGTGGCCAATCAGCTGCTGCTCTGGTGGCCGGGCGGCGTTGGCATCTACAGCAAGTTTCCCAACATTATCCACCTTGATATTGGCCCCCGCCGCACCTGGGGATTTTAGGCAAACCACCCATGGATGACACAAAACAAGACCAGCAGCATCCCCAGTACAAGCGCGATCGCGACGTTGTCAGTGCGCTGCAGCTCCAGGGTCAGCCGTCAGAGCACAATCTGGCGGAACTGGCCCGGCTCTACCTCCGCTACCAAACCTTTCCCGGCGCTCGGGATATCCAGAAGGATTTGGCCCAGGTGATGAAGACTTGGGGGCTGACGGAAGATAGCTTGTTTGAGCAGACCCGCCGTATTCATCGAGAGGGACAGGTGTATCGCAACGTCAGCGCCAAGCGAGACGATTGGAGCTGACTGGAACAATCACCCGCTGCAGCGGGTGAGTTGGGCGATCGCCTCCACCATGGCATCGATCGCTTGCCGCCGCACGGCACCCGATTGGTCAGAGTGATCGAT
>JBARYO010000006.1:0-4641 GCA_049647905.1 Elainellaceae cyanobacterium
TCACTAGAGGGGGGTTGACAGCTGTAGTGCTTTCGACGGTGACCCAGCTTTTAAGCTCAGGCGGCAGTAGCGTCTTAAGCCGCCGAAGTTCGGTTAGGTCTGACCGGACAGAGGAGGTGGCAAACGAGGTCATGGACGGAGCCCTCAGATTCCTACAGATACAACAGGTCTGCTTCCTATAGTAGCGCAAGGCTCGAACAGACCCCTGAAGCAGTTCATAGATTCGCCTTGGCGATCGCTTCCAGACCTCAGGACACCCAGCCGACCGGCCCAAGGCAGGGGCAATGTCACGGTGATGATAGTGGACCTGAAAACGCTGGAAACCCTTATTTCGTAAGGCATAAGCAAATTCAATTCAGTTTCACGCACTAGCTCACCCCATGGCACAGTTGAATAAGCCGAACGCCCCCCGCCACAAATCCATGGGACTGATCTGAAGATAAAGATGTCGAGCAGCACGGGTCCGTCAACGGAGGATATCTCCACCCATCGGAACACAGTTACTCAAGCAGCCTCTACAGTTCTGCATCTACACCCTGCAGGGGTTGAATTCAACAACGCCACTACTTTCAGTAAAGGGAAACCAGCGATGAAATCCTTCGGACTCCGATTTTGGGCATTGACAGCGCTTTTGAGCCTGGGTGGGCTTGGGTCTAGACCAGCGGCAGCATTTGAATTTGGCCAAAAAGAGATTGACCCCAGCCAGGTTGTTACTGTCGCCTCTCCTATCCCCGATGGTGGTCACCAGCTGCTGGTGCTAGAGCAGCTGAGCAATCGCCGTCAATGCTGGGAAGAAAATGGCGACCAGGTGGAGCCACTGCTGCTGCAGTTTGACTTTACTGATATCTGCGGTCGCGGTACGGATAGCAACGGCTACTCCGTTAGGGTTGGCGGCGAAGACCTGAGCTGGCGCTACGATGTGCGCGTTTTGAAAACCGAAAGTGAGCTTAAGCTAGTGGCTTGGTCGGTGGAAGCGGGCAGTGGACCTTATCTCGAAATCGGTAAGGCAAGCAACGTCAGTGGTGAGTTCACCGCAATTCGCCTTAACCCAGGCTGGCGAGTAACCAAACGCACCTACAACGGTCAAACGCTGGGGCATTACTACCTGACCCACGATCAAGATTTGAATACCCTGGTGGCGACGGCTTCTCCACGGGCAATCCCCGGCGCAGTCACTCCCTCCGAAGCGCCAACGGCACTGCTGCCGAGAAGCCCATCGTCCACACTGCCCACGATTCCCACTACTATCCCAAGCCCGTTTCCCGGTCGTTCAACCCCGACGCCACCGCCAGGGCAAAACCTGCCGCCGTCGGCACCGTCCAATCAAGCCGCACTGCTAGGCTTTCGCTACCGTGTTGTGGTTCCTGCGGATTCCGGCGACGTGCAGGCAAAAGTGCGCGCTGTGGTGCCCGACGCATTTCGCACCTTGATCAATGGTGATGTGGTGATGCAGGCCGGTCTATTTCGCGATCGCCTCACCGCAGATGCGACCCGGCAGCAACTCCGCGCTGAAGGGCTACGGGCCTCCATCCTCGAAATTGAGACCAGCGGTGTCGTATCCCCCCCTCCGCGCTCTACCCCCACGCCGTCGCGCCGTCCAAGCTCTACGCCAAGCCGTGTTCCGTCAGGCCAGCTCCTTGTCGCCATTGATGCGGGCCATGGCGGTGCAGACCCTGGAGCCGTCGGTATCGGTGGACTGCAGGAAAAGGAAATCGTACTAGATATTGCGCGACAGGTGGAGCAGATTTTAGAGCAGCAGGGACTTCGCACGTTGCAGACGCGCTCCGGCGACCTAGAAATTGACCTTGAGCCACGAGTTGCCGCCGCAGAGAGTCGTGGTGCAGATATCTTCGTCAGCATCCATGCCAACGCCATCAGCCTCAGTCGCCCCGAGGTGAACGGCGTTGAGACCTACTTCTATGCCTCATCAGAGGGGCGTCGTCTTGCCGATTCTGTTCACGGTCGGCTGATTCGAGAAACGGGGGCTACCGATCGCGGCGTGCGAGAAGCGCGTTTCTATGTGATTCGCAACAGCTCAATGCCCGCCATCTTGGTAGAAACAGGCTTTGTCACCGGCACTCAAGACGCCGCGCGATTGCGCAGCACCAGCGGACGGCGACAAATTGCCCAGGGAATTGCCAACGGCATCATCGATTACTTGCGCTGATCCTGCTGACGCTGAACTGACAAATCTCGTCTATAGTTTGGCATCCCATGACATCACTCTAACCCGAGCCCCTACCAGCTCAAGGATTAAACGCATTAGAATAAAATGTGGCCCCTAACCTTGAGTGTCTATGTCCGTTGGATTAACCTCGCCTGCTGCTCCCCCTTTGAACCAACCTACGATTCATCATCTATCCAATGGACTGACTATTATTGCCGAGCAATTGCCCGTCGATGCCGTCAACCTCAATCTCTGGTTCAACGTTGGCTCTGCTATTGAAGACGATGACATCAATGGCATGGCCCACTTCCTCGAGCACATGATGTTTAAGGGCACTGAGCGGCTAAAAAGCGGAGAATTTGAGCAAATCGTTGAACAGCGCGGTGCGGTGGCCAACGCGGCAACGAGTCAAGACTATACGCAGTACCACATCACCATGGCACCGCAAGACTTTGAGGCACTGACACCGCTGCAAATGGACGTCGTGCTGCAGCCCAGCATCTCGGATGATGCCTTCGAGCGAGAGCGTTCTGTCATCCTGGAGGAGATCCGTCGAGCGGATGACAATCCAGGGCGGCGCTCGTTTTATCAAGCGATGGCGATCGCTTGCCCGGACATGCCCTACTCAAGACCCGTTCTGGGGACGCCCAGCGTTATTGAGTCGCTTCGGGCTGAACAGATGCGGACCTTTCACAAAACCTGGTACCGTCCTACCACGATGACAGCCGTGGCAGTGGGGAACCTGCCGGTTGAGCAGTTGATTCAAACGGTCGCCGATAGCGTTCCAGATGAGCTATTGCTGAGGGACGCTGATGACCTCGATGGAATACCATCCCGAAGAGCGGTACAGGATTTGACCCCGACGGCGGCTAGCGTACCGTTTATGGACATCATCCGTTGTGAAACGGTGGACCCAGCGCTGCAGCAGGCGCGGCTGATTATGATGTGGCGCGTACCGAGCATCCAGCAGCTAGATGAAACCTACCCCTTAGATGTGTTGGCTTCTATTCTCGGGTTTGGTCGGACGGCGCGGCTGGTGGATGACCTGCGGGAAGTGCGATCGCTGGTGTCACAGGTTCGGGTGAGCAACATGACCTACACGCGTCAAGGCATCTTTTCCATATCAGCCCGCCTCCCTGAAGAGAACCTTGAGCCGGTTGAGGCAGCAGTGGTCAGCCATATCCGCCAGCTGCGCGACACCCCCGTGGCGTTATCCGAAATTGAGCGGGTCCGCACCCAGGTTGCTAATCGGTACGTTTTTGCTAACGAGACGCCTACGAGTCGTTCCGGGCTATACGGCTATTACCAGTCCATGACAGGCAGTCTGGATGCCGCCATTCACTATCCCCGGCGCATTCGTACCGTTGATGCCGCCTGCCTACAGCAGGCTGCGCAGCAGTACCTCAACCCCGAGGCTTACGGGATTGTGGTCACTAGGCCTGCCCCCCAAGGCGCTGCTGCTACCGATGGCTAGTCTGCCGGGTAAGGCGATTATTCGGCTGGGTAGGTTTGTCTGGAGTCAACAGTGGCACCTGATGATGTCGCAGATGGCTCCTGCTAGCGATGCGGGGGACTATCAGCGTCCCGAAAGCCAGTTTCACCACAGCGTCGGCGTCAACGGCCCCCATCCCCCAGAAGCAAATCGGTATCGCCTGATTGTGGGCCTGGGCTGCCCCTGGGCTCACCGCACCCTGGTAACGCGATCGCTCAAGGGGTTGGAGGCGGCGATCGCTGTGACGGTGGTGTCCCCGTCGCCGGAGGAGGGTGGCTGGGTATTTGATGCCCCCTTTTTGGGCCATCGTCCTTTATCCGCGCTCTACCGTCAGGCGGTATCGGGCTATGGCGGTCGCGCTACGGTGCCGGTGCTGTGGGACGATGCGGCTGGCGCGATTGTAAATAACGAGAGCGCTGAAATTATTGTGATTTTGACTGGGGCGTTTAATGCCGTTGCAGAGCGCAACGTCGATCTATATCCCACTGATCTCAAAGATGCCGTGGACCAGTGGAATGCAAAAATCTACCCAGCGGTGAACAATGGTGTGTACCGCTGTGGCTTTGCTCAATCACAAGCCGCCTACGATCGCGCCTGCGACGAATTGTTTACAGCGCTGGATGAGATCGAAGCGGTGTTGACCCATCAGCGCTACCTCTGCAGCGATCGCCTCACCCTAGCAGACGTACGCCTGTTTACCACGCTGTTTCGCTTTGACACGGTGTACTACAGCCTCTTTAAGTGCAGCCGCCAACGCATTGCAGATTATCCCAACCTAAGCGGCTATGTGCGGGACATCTACCAGCAGCCCGGCGTTGCGGCAACCTGTGACCTAGATGTGGTCAAGCGAGATTACTACGGCAATTTGTTTCCCCTCAATCCGGGGGGGCTGATTCCCCAAGGGCCACGGGTTGATTTTGAAGCCGCCCATGATCGCGATCGCAAGTATTCCGGCTCAACTCGTCACGCCACGCATAACCAC
>JBARYO010000007.1:0-1653 GCA_049647905.1 Elainellaceae cyanobacterium
GACCTAAAGCGCGACTCAAGCTCAGCAAGCTGGCGGCTAGCAGATGGTTGAGATAGGCCGAGGGTACGGGCGGCGGCGCTGATGCTGCCAGAGTCGGCGATTCTCACGAAGGTTTGCAGTAGGGTCAGTCGGTCTAGAGATTTGCTCATACGCAAAGAAAATAATAGCTATTTTTATCACTCGTCTACCAAATACTATCAGGCCCTGCCATAGTGGATTCAGAAGCTGGAGAAAAAATTGAGAATGATTAGAACTATTGCAATGGCTGCTGTTGTAGTTGGCTCTACGCTTGGATATATAGAACTTGCTAACAGTACGCCGTCTCAGCCAGATCCATTAGCTCAGATCCACGCTGAGCACGTTATGATTTCGACCGCTGACTATGACGGCACTATTTCGTGGTATCGCGAGAATTTAGGCTTTCGGATTAAGCATGAATGGACCGTCCCAGAGCTGCCAGAACTACAGCTCGCCTATTTGGAGAAGAATGGCTTCATCGTTGAAGTTGTCGCCTCACCCGACACATCAAGACCGACCCCTCCAGAGAACTTTTCAGAGCGCCTACAGCAACCTGGTATTGGCCACTTTGCCTTCGTCGTTACCGACGTGGATGCGGTCACAGCTTCCCTAGAGGCCAAGGGAGTAACAATTATCGTGCCGCCGACTAACTTTCCAAATAGTGGCCGTCGGCTTTCATTTGTTGAAGATAACAATGGCTACATGATCGAGTTCTTGGAAGAGCTTCCTCTGGAGGAGCGTGTTCCTTACACAGGAGATTAAGCCATCAAAGCGCGAAGAATCCCGAACGGTTAGAGGAGATAAATTATGTCAAACGCAGCGTTTCAAATGCGGCCTGCGGCCAAAGAATTTTCAATCGGTGGAGACCTGGTCATCAATCGCCTTGGCTACGGGGCTATGCGCTTAACGGGCCAGCCTAGCAACTTCGGCCCCTACGCCGACTGGGAGGGGGGGAAGGCACTACTGCGCCGTGCTGTCGAGTCAAAAGTCAATTTCATTGATACTGCCGAAGCCTATGGTCCTGGCTACAACGAGGACATTATTGCGGATGCTCTGCATCCCTATCCCAATAATCTAGTGATTGCTACGAAAGGTGGAGTCTTCAAACCTGCCCCTGGAAATATTCGGGCAGACGGTAGCCCTGATAGCCTACGGCGTGGCGTTGACGGTAGTTTACGGCGGTTGAAGCTAGACCGGATTGATCTCTATCAGCTGCATCGTCCCGATCCCAAAGTGCCATTCACTGAGTCGGTTCAGACACTTGCAGTGCTGCAGAAAGATGGAAAAATTCGTCATATTGGGCTTTCTAACGTGACTCTAGAGCAGCTTAAAGAAGCCCAGGCGGTCGCCCCTATTGCCTCAGTTCAAAATCGCTTCAGCCTAACAGACCGGACTCACGACGATGTTTTGGCCTATTGCACCGCCCAGAATATCGCCTTTATTCCCCACGGATCTCTTGGCGCTCACCCTCTCAAGCGCGGCACCCCTCTTGCTGGTACGGGTGGTCCCCTCGCTGAGGTAGCGCAACGCCACGATGCAACGACAACCCAGGTTGCGATCGCTTGGTTCCTACACCACGCGCCCAATATCCTTCTCATTCCAGGAACAATAGCAATTGATCATTTAGAGGAAAAT
>JBARYO010000008.1:0-7094 GCA_049647905.1 Elainellaceae cyanobacterium
GATTCCGATGCGACAGAAAGCGCCCCGCCTGCCAACGCCTGCTGCTCTGCCTCATCTGCCAAAATCAGCAGCAGATCGATGCCCAGCCGCGCTACAGCCTCCCCGACACGGCGATGGAGTGCCGTCGAGTGGTCTCCCAACTCCTTCATTGTCCCCAGCACAGCGATGCGCCGGATGGCAGGGGTCTCTGACAATACGGTAAGAGCAGCAACCATCGATTCTAGTCCCGCATTATACGTTTCATCCAATAGCACAATGTCATTGGGTAGGGCATAACGCTGTGCCCTACCCATGGGCAGGGTAACAGATAGACCCGCTTCGAGCGGTTTCCAATCTACTCCCAGAACTTGGGCAACCGCTAGGGCGGCTAAAAAATTTAGGGCGTTGTGGCGACCGGGCAGCGGCAGCGGCAATGTCCTGCCGTTCACCTGCACCCGGTCAGCCTCAATGGTGCCCCGAACATCCCCCTGCTCCAATCCGTAGGTCACTGTTTTCCCAGACCAGACCGCCTCAGCGGTATACCGAAGCCGGTCATCGTCGCCATTAAGGATTGCTGTGCTCAGGGGCGGCATTTCCGCCAGCAGTTCGCATTTCGCTTGGGCGATCGCCGCCTCCGATCCCAACCGCTCAATGTGGGCCGTTCCGACATTGGTAATCACCGCGACGTCAGGTTGGGCAATCTGACTGAGCAACGCAATCTCACCGCGACCCCGCATGCCCATTTCAATTACTGCGTAGTCATGGTCAGGGGTTAGTTCCAACAGGGTTTTAGGAACGCCAATTTCATTGTTATAGTTCGACTGGGTTTTGAGCACGCTGCCTTGGGTCGCGAGCACCGCCGCAATCAATTCCTTGGTGGTGGTCTTGCCCACCGATCCGGTGACCGCAACAATGGTCGCTCGGCATTGGTGACGCCACCAGCGGGCGATCGCCTGGTAGGCCGCTAAGGTGTCGGGAACTAGAATTTGAGGCAGGGTGGTGGCTTGGCTTGGGAAGGAGTCCGCTGGAACGGGGCGGGACACAATAGCTGCGATCGCTCCCTTGACCTGGGCCTCAGGGATGAAGCCGTGGCCATCGAAGGTGTCTCCCACTAAGGCAAGAAAGAGCTGACCTGGGGCCGTGGTACGGCTATCTGTCGCGATGCCGGTGATGGCTTGAGATGGGTTGACGGTGCCATAACCTGTTATGCCGTCTGCATCAGCTAGCACGTCAAGAATTTGGGACAGGCGAGCGGTACAGGCCATAGCAGCAGCGTTACTCAAGTCAGCGGTCGGCAAAACGCGAGTCTACCACACCACCGTATCGACGTCACATACCGCGCGGGGCCTGAGCTTGGTTACCACAGCTAGACCTGCCTACGGTCGGGGCAGGTCTGCGTCAATCTGTAGATCTAAGGTTTGGTTTGGGGTGATCTGAAACTGCTGGTCAATTTCCAGCATCGCCGTGCCAGACAGCAAGTGGTTGCCGTCCGGGGTGACCAAGGCTTGAGCGACAAAGCGGCCTTCATCATCTTCAGATTCAAACCGGCCAATAACCTGCGTTCCTGCGGGCAACAGGGTAATGCCTTGCTGATCTTGAATCACTTGGGTAGTAAGCAAGATTTCCTGCCGAGATTCTCCGGCGGACAAGCCTAGCACCACTGAACGAGGATAGCGCAGCTGGAGCACCGTCCCAGCGGGCAGTAAGACAGAGGGGGAGGTGTCAATACTTCGGGCGACTTGATTATCCACCGTCGTTGACCTTGCCTCCGGAGGGGAAAGACTAGGCTCCGAAGGCGCAGGTGGTGTGGTCAATTCGGCGGCGATCGCTGACGCAGCGCCACTGCTGGCGGCGTCCACTGTGCCGTCCGTCCTCTCGTCTTCTGGGGTATTTTGTGAATCGTCACGCTGAACCGCCACCTCATCTCCGGTGGGCGGCATCTCTGAATCGACCGCAATTTCCATTGCCCCAGGCTCTAAAGGCGGCACCTCCGACGCGATCGCGTCGGTTTCAGGCTCCAAAGACAGCCTGTTCTGAATGATGGCTGCAGCGGCAATGGGGATCGCATCAGGGTCTACTTGAGCCATAGGTGCAACGGGTGCAGCGGGTGCAATGGATGCCATGGGCGCAGGACTCTCCCCCGCAAACAGTGGTTGAACGACCCAGCGGCTAGACTGCGGGTCCAACGCCCTCATCTGCACCTGTTGGGCCGCAAACTCTATGTCAGGGTCTAGTTCGATGACAATGCGGGTCAGGTTGGGCTGGAACTGATTGACGCGAATTTGGCGGACGGCCCCGTCATAGCTTTCTTCAGCAGAGACGGCTCCAATTGTCGTCTCGGGCAAATCAACAACGATTCGCGGTGGCTGGGCCAGTATGAAATAGTTGGGCTCTGTCCCTTCAGTGGTGGTGATCTCCAGCTGCCGCGTCTGGGAATTGAACTGCCAGCGGACCAGCTGGGCGCTGTATGCTGGCAAGGCGCTGATCACCATAGCGATCGCCGTCAGGCTAATCGTGCCGACAGTTGAACCAAAGCCCCGTGCTGTAGCCAGCCGAAAAGATAACTGTTTCATGGCGCGGCAATACCCCTTTAGGCCAAGACGTCAGATGTAGCTTCAGTACAGTCTGACTATTTATAAGTAGTGTATCCCTTACAAGTCAATAGCTGAACGGTTCTGATGTGGCACAGTTGCCGGGCGCAGTTGACCTGCGCCGAAAAGTACTACAGCTTCTGGCCCAGCTTGAGAAACTGATCTAGCTCAGCAAAGGTGCCGGCATAAGTCTTCGTCGGTAGATCGTATCCCTTAAGGTTCAGTTCGTACGGCTTAAACAGGCTTTCCGCCTCTAGGGGACCATCACTACTGTGCTCAAGCCCGAGGTAGTGGTAAGCCGTTTCCCCAAAGGCAATATCTACGCCGAGCTGCTTTGTCGATGACTCTAGACGAAAGGCGGCGTTCACCGTATCTCCCAAGGCTGTGTAGTCGGGATGATCCCCGGTTCCCGTATTGCCTACCATGGCGTAGCCGGTATTCAGCCCTGCGCCGACGCGAACAGGGGCAGGCAGAGGATAGTGTAAATGCAGCTCGCTTGTCATCTTTTGCAGCTCGTTGATGGCTTTAGCGATTTCCATCATTTCTTCATGGGTCACGGTTTCCGCGCCATGAATCCAAACTGCCATAATGGCGTCACCGATGTATTTATCGACCCAGCTGCCATAATCGCGGATAATATCGCCAGCCCGGCGGAACCAGGTGCCAATGGTTTCAGAGAGGACCGTTTCCTCTAGCTCTCGGGTCATGCCCGTAAAGTTGCGGATATCCATCACCAAGACCGATATCATGCGCCGCACATGCAGCATCGCCGTTGCGGTGTGGTCTTGAGAGTCGCTCCCAAAGCCCACTTCATCTCCCGATTGATAGGTCGCTTTGGGGCTGTAAAAGTCGAGGTGGGTTTGTCCAAACGTGAGGCGATCGGCATTCTGCAACGTGACAGGAACCGTCACCCGCCGCCCCCCGACAAAGGAGCCGTTTCGGCTACCCAGATCGATAAGGTAGAATTCGCCGGTTTCCATGCGCTGAAGCATGGCATGGTTACGGGAAATCCAGCGGTCGGGCAAGACAAAATTGTTGTCGTCGCCACGGCCAATCGTCCAGCAGTTGCTGCCCGCCAGAGAGATATAGCGCTTTCCTGGCTCAGTATGAAGAATTAAATGGGGAAGAGATTGTGAATTCACCGCAGATGTAGCCGCTTAACGTCTCCGTTTCCCGCCTGCCCCTGAGATGAGACTCAACAGGCCAAACCCTCATGCCGTTTAACCAGCTTAGAGGCTTTAGTACCCGCAGGACATCAGTTATTGCCAGTAGAATCGATTAAATGCCGCTCTGATGCTCATTCAGCGGAGAGCTAGATATCGACATGCCGATTATAGCCAAGCTTCAGAGACTTACGTTACATCATATCCGTCATGCAACGGCGCTTGCAGCTATCCAAAATAGGCCATCTACCAACAATGTACTCAATACAGCGCCGCTAAATGCCCATCGGGATAGCTGAGGTGACTTTGTCGGAGGCCAGCCTGACACAACGAGGACCGCAATTAGAGCAAGCGCACAACCTATGCCCCAAGGCGTTTGCACCTTCAGTACAGCTTCACTCAAGATAGGCGCTGCAAAGTCGGGTTCCACGGCCATCAGCGATCGCCAATGGGGAATTAAATCAACCAAGTAAAAGTATAGATCTGTCAGAGCGGTGCCGACAAGAGACCCGAGGTAGAACCAGTGGCCAAGATGTACATTGCGTTGCCGCACGGCAAGGAGAGTGAACGGCAGGCCAATGGCCTCAATAGGCAGATGAAGTAGCGGTTCCCACCTGAGCCACCCCCAGTAGATTGTGCCGGCTAGCCACGTCCAAGCAAATCCGACTAAAAGATCGCCCCAAGGCGCTAGCGCGGGGCGCGATCGCATCAATAGCGCAATGCCCCACCACACCAAAAGTAGGTCCAGACTGAGCAGCGGCGCGACACGAACCAGCGGCGCTTGGAAGAACACCGGCACAGCCACCAAAAAAATTGCGACTGCAAACATGAGCCACGGCTGTCGCAATGCAGGGCGACCCGGAAGCGCTTCGAGGCGCACTGGTGACGGCTGAGGCAAGGTTGTATAAGCCAAGGATGAAGATGAGATGGGGTTCACGTTTCTTAATATACTACAAATACTCACAAGTGAGGGGACGCGCAAAATGCCCCCGGGGGGTATAAAACGCAGTGTAGTGTGAATTTCTGCAAAAAACACCCTTTCCCCCGTAGAGATCACCCCATATAGGCCGTTTTAGGGCCATTCCACATCAGTAGCCCTCAGCAATATAAATTTTTTCTGAAATTTCTGCACTTACCTTGCTGCTGCTACGTCCTGCTTCTAAGCTGGAGCAATTGCAGATAGAGGCATGTGCCTTGTGTGAAGTCAATTCGGCACAACGCTGACCAAATCAATAGACCTCTTCGAGGTTCGGAAGGTTGGGAAACCCCGCGCCTCAAGCCGGTTTAATTTATCTTAATTCAGCTGATATATGTTCTCTTTATCTAGTATCTATCTCTACCTCCCAGGTCTGGCCTGGGCATCAACAATGCCCTATCCCTCGGGGATCTGGCCGATGCTGCTGGCCCAAAGCACGACGCAGACGGCAGAAAGCAGCGCTACGGATCTGAACGTCTTCAAATCCATCGTCCTGGGAATTGTTCAAGGCTTGACAGAGTTTCTGCCCATTAGCAGCACGGCTCACATGAAAGCTGTGCCGGTGGCGTTGGGCTGGGGCGATCCTGGAGTTGCCTTCACGGCCATCATCCAGCTGGGCAGCATTGTGGCCATTGTTTGGTATTTCTGGAACGACTTGACCCAAGTGGTCACTGGCATGGTGCGGGCCATCGCCCAGTCTGACTATCAGTCCCAAGATTTTCGCATCGGCCTTGGCATTGTTCTGGGGACCTTGCCCATCGTCATCTGTGGTCTGTTGATGAAGGCGCTGATTCCTGATTTGGATAACTCCCCCATTCGCAGTATGGGAGCGATCGCCATTGCCTCCATCGTCATGGCGCTGCTGCTCGCCCTGGCCGAGACCGTAGGCAAGCGGATGCGTAATTTGGAGAAGCTGGGTACCCAAGACGGCATCATTATGGGCTGTGCCCAGGCTCTGGCGCTGATTCCGGGGGTGTCCCGTTCCGGCTCTACCCTGACGGCAGGTCTGTTTATGGGGCTAGAGCGGGCCACGGCGGCTCGCTTTTCCTTTTTACTGGGGATTCCTGCCATTACTCTGGCGGGGCTGGTGGAGTTAGCGGGCTTGCTGGAGACTAACGTTGGCGGTATTGGCCCGGTGCCGCTAATTGCCGGGTTGATTGCCTCAGCGCTCTCCTCCTATGCTGCGATCGCCTGGTTGATTCGCTACTTGCAAAACCACAATACTTGGGTTTTTGTCTGGTATCGCCTCGGCTTTGGCATTGCTATTTTGATTGCGCTCTTCACGGGGGTGCTTCAAAACGGATAACCCCACAGGCATAAGGGTACTATCCTGATGCCATACCGGCAGCCAATTTGAACCCTCTGCATATAAAATCGGGGTATGCGACCTATTCAGCCTGCCCTTGTTACTCGCGTCCTCCCCGACTCCATTGCCGAAGACCTTGGCTTTGAACCGGGCGATCGCTTGGTGAGCATCAATGGTGAGCGGCCCCGCGACCTCATCGACTACCGATTTCTCTGTGCTGATGAGGTCCTCACTCTAGAGGTGCTAGACAGCGCAGACGAGCGCCATGAGGTGGAGCTTGAAAAAGACCTAGATGACGACTTGGGTCTAGAGTTTGAAACGGCGCTGTTTGACGGCCTGATCCAATGCAATAACCGCTGCCCCTTTTGCTTCATCGACCAGCAGCCCCCCGGCAAGCGTCAGACCTTATACCTCAAAGACGACGACTACCGGCTCAGCTTCCTCTACGGCAGCTACCTCACCCTGACGAACCTCACCCCGCCGGAGTGGGAGCGAATTGCCCAACTGCGGCTCTCCCCCCTTTATGTTTCGATTCACGCCACCGACCCCGACGTGCGATCGCGCCTGCTGAAAAACCCCCGCGCGGGCCAGATTCTAGATCAGCTGCAGTGGTTCCGTCAGCATCGGCTGCAGATCCATGCCCAAGTTGTGGTTTGCCCTGGTATCAACGATGGTGAACAGCTGACCCGCACCCTAGTGGACCTCGCGCAGTTTTATGATCCAGAGGAGCCCACAGTGCTTTCCGCTGCAGTCGTGCCGGTGGGCCTGACTCGCTTTCGCCCCGATATTGACGAACTCACACCCGTCAACACCGCCGCCGCCCGTGAGGTGATTGCCCAAGTCCAGCCGCTGCAGGACCAGTTTTTAGAGCAGTACGGCTCTCGGTTCGTTTGGCTAGCCGACGAGTGGTTTTTGATTGGCCGAGTCGATTTGCCCCCAGCGGAGCATTACGAGGACTACCCCCAGATTGGCAATGGGGTGGGATCAATTCACCAGTTTTTGGACCAGTTTTATCAGGCGACTGACGACCTGCCGCAGGCATTACCAAGCGGCAGCGATCGCCGCTTTTCTTGGGTGGT
>JBARYO010000009.1:0-2821 GCA_049647905.1 Elainellaceae cyanobacterium
AGCTAGCCAGTTTTCAGAAGAAATTCTCATGAGTGATGGTAGACTCAGCCACTGGATGATGTGTCGGTTCCCCTGTCCAACAGATGATGGCCGGATCGCCCTTGGCGGCATTGCGATAGATATCACAGATCAAAAGCGGACAGAGCAGGAGCTGGCGTGGCAGGCGTCACATGACGAACTGACTGGACTTAGAAACCGGCGTTATTTCGAGCTAACGCTCGATAGACTATTGCAACAGCAGCGCCAAGACTACGTCCTTTGCTTCCTTGACCTCGACCAATTCAAAATTGTCAACGACACCTGCGGACATGGGGCAGGGGATGAGCTTTTGAAGCAAATTGGGACCATGCTAGCTCAAAACGTTCGTTCCACCGATACCGTAGCTCGCTTAGGGGGCGATGAGTTTGGTATTTTGATCGGTCCATGCTCCCTCGAAAATGCTAGGGACGCGATGGACATGATTCGTCAGACCATCCAGGATTTCCGCTTTGCCTGGGAAGAGAAGGCGTTTGCTATCGGCGTCAGCATTGGCGTTGTCGCGCTAACCGACAGCGTGAACGGCTCAGCGGATGCTCTTGGTGCTGCCGATATTGCCTGCTACGCGGCCAAAGAGCGAGGCCGCAATCAGCTCTGCATCTACCGAGCGGATGACCAAGAACTCTCTGAGCAGCGGAGCCAGCAGCAGTGGATCAGCCGAATTCAGCAGGCTCTAGACAATCATGAGTTTCAGCTCTATCAACAGCCGATTGTCCCCGCAACTGGCGATGGGTGGGACGCGCATCACCGCGAAATTTTGCTGCGGTTGATGGACTCATCGGGAAAGCTCATCCCACCAATGGCATTCATTCCAGCGGCAGAGCGATACGGCCTGATGCCGGCGATCGATCGTTGGGTCATTCAGGCCTTTTTCAAGCAGGTGGAGCGACAACCAAAAACGGGACAGAAGCTCGGCACCGTTCGGCAAGGGTTTTACGCCCTCAATCTCTCTGGGGCCAGCATCAACGACGAACAGTTTCTGCCGTTTCTCAAGCAGCAAGTCATGCAGAGCACCATTCGGCCAGAGTCTTTGTGCTTTGAGATCACAGAAACGGTTGCGGTATCCAACCTCAATGTGGCTCGGGAGTTCATCCGCGAGCTGAAAGCGCTGGGCTGTTCGTTTGCGCTGGATGACTTTGGCAGCGGCATGTCGTCGTTTGGCTATCTCCGCCATCTCGCGGTTGATTACATCAAAATCGATGGGGCGTTCGTACGCAATTTGCTGCAGGATGACATTAGTACCTCAATTGTGGAAGCGATTACCAAAATTGCCCACTCCATGGGCCTAAAGGCGATCGCAGAGCAGGTGGAGGACGCGGGAACGCAGCAGAGACTGCACCAGCTAGGGGTAGATTATGTTCAGGGCTATGGGATTGGAAGGCCGGCCCCTTTAGAGCCCCCCAGGGCTGCTCTTTTGCCGGCATAGCAGCATGGCCGTAGCGTGGTGACAGCGACCACTTCAGGCTATCCTCAAGAAAGATTTTATCTCTCGTTTTGGGCTCTCGTTTTGGGCATGTAACCCCGGAGCGGGTCACCATCGACAACAAAAATAAGTATCGTGTGAATACCGCTAGCTTAGGGGTTTCACGATGGTTGTAACCAGTCCCGCGTCCCAAGTCATTGCTGCGCTCATCGTCGGGCTGCTCATTGCCTTTACTTGCCAACTGCTGCTGACAAACTTAGGCCTCGCTGTCGGCATTACGATTTGGGGCGGGCAGGCGTTAAAGGCTAGCGCTGTGGAGGATGACGCTGGCGATGGCGACAGCGGCGACGGCGATGGCGATCAGGACAGCAAAACAGACGCTGTTAGCCTTGGCACCCTCAGTATTGCTGCTGGGCTGGGTCTGTTGCTGACAGTCAACGGGGTGCTGGCTGTGGCCTGCTACGCGGCGGTCAAGTTTTGCGCTCCCGTGACCGCCTTTTCTGGCGGAGTCTTGGGGTTAGTTATTTGGTCTGCTTACCTGCTGACCATGACCTGGGTTAGCACCCGCGCCGCCAATTCCCTAGTCGCCTTTATCCTCAGCTCCGCTGTATCAGGGCTGAGGCAAATTTTTGGCGTGCTCAGCTCGGTGATGCAGTCAGTATTCAGCGACTCGGAAGCCCAGCTAACGCCCACCACAATGGCTGAGCTTGTGCGCCAAGAAACTCAAGACTCCCTGGAGCAAGTCAATATTCCGGCTCTAATTGACGCCTACATCGACGAACGCATGTCGCCCCAGTTTCAGTTAGACACCCTACAGCCTCAATTCGAAGAGACTCTGCAGCAGTCGGACCTCACCAAACCCGAGCAACAGACTATGCTGCCTCAGCTTGATTTAGGAGCTTTCATCCAGTGGGTCAAAGAGGAGCTTGGGCTTGCGGGAGAGATTGCCGAGGCGATCGCAGACCAGCTCCATCAGTCGTGGCAGCACGTCACGAGCAGCACGTCCCATCCCTTGCAGCAGCTGCAGGATCTGTTTTCCAATGCTTCAATAGATGATCTCACGCCAGAGGCGTTGGGCTCTCTACTGGAGTCCTTGCCTGTAGCACAGGCGTCTTCAGGCTTATCTTTAGGGCGATCGCCTCAGAACAACCCACCTCCAGACGAGACTAGCCAGGGCATAGATGAATCCGCCGACTCCACCGTAGAAAGCTTAGGCGCTATGGTCAGCGAGGCCGAAATTGTCCACCAGCTGCGGCAAATGCTGCGGCAGCGGCTAGACTTAGCTGATCTAGATGTGCAGATGATTTGGGGTCGGGTCAGTCCGCTGCTGCAAGACTGGCTGGGAGATGCCCCCAGCGCCAT
>JBARYO010000010.1:0-5535 GCA_049647905.1 Elainellaceae cyanobacterium
TTATCTTCGAGAAAGCGGAAACGATAAAGCAGCGGCTGAAGCAGAGGTTCGCCCACTTACAGGGTCAGGGCCTAGTGGAGGACTTGATCGCTGAGCGCCGGTCAGCGGCTGAGGAAGAAGCATGAGAGCTGTCTTGGATGCTTCAGCACTGCTAGCCTTCTTGCTGAATGAACCAGGGCAGCACAAGGTAGATGAGGTGTTAGTAGAAGCGGTCATATCCGCAGTGAACTGGTCCGAGGTAATGCAACAGCTCGTCAAGCGAGGAGAGTCCATTGACGGGTGCCGTAGTGATTTAGAAGCTCTAGGGCTTTCAATCATGGCCTTTGATGCTGAGGCTGCAGAACAAACAGCCCAGCTATGGTCCAAAGGCCGGGCCTACGGACTCTCACTAGGCGATAAAGCCTACGGCTTCACTATCTGTAACGACTCGCAAACAAGAGAGCCCATGCTCGCAAACAGGTCCGTTTTGTGCTCAGATTATCTGCGAATAAGAGGGGGCCTCAGCTCACATTATTTGCAAACAGGCTCAAATTATCTGACAACAGCTTGCAAACAAGCACTTGTGCTCACATTAAGTGCGAATAGGCTGAAACCTTTATATGAGGGAGTTCTACCGCCTGATAAAGTTCATCCACATAAATCCGATTGGCTGCTCGCTAGGCAACTAATCAGGCGTAGGCTAGGGGCTGAAAGCATTCTGGGGATAGACTTTCAGCTATTAGTCCAAAAATTCTAATCAGAACGATAGAATCAGGGTTCCGAGCAACTGGCACATAGCTATTGTTGGATATTTGAGGCCAGATGTAGGCCAAGCATTTGCCTCAACTGTCACACCTCGAGGAAAGCGAGCGTATCTGAATTTTCTGGGGCGTCGTGCTCTACTATTAGGGCCATGAGTCTGTTACGTCCGTTCGTTGATCTCTTCCTGTATGAGGTGAACCGCTATGGGTCACCACCAGGTGCCCGCTGAAGCGATTCTCAATCTACGACAACGGCTTGAGCAGTTGCCGCCACGCTGCGCTGAGCGCCGTCAGCTCATTCAACAGACCGCTCACCTCTATGGCGTTTCAGAGAGCACCCTCTACCGAGTGCTGAGGCAGTTCTCGCAGCTCCACAGCCTGCAGCGTGCTGACTACGGACAGCCTCGGGTGATGCCCAAAGCAACCCTGGAGCGCTACTGCGAGACCATCGCCGCAATTAAACTGCGCACCTCTAACAGCAAAGGACGACACCTCTCGACAGGAGAAGCTATTCGCCTGTTAGAAGAAGTGGGCATCGACACGCCAGACGGGTTTCTCAGGGCTCCTAAGAACCTGCTGAAGCGCCCGACGGTCAATCGGTATCTGAAGCAATGGGGCTACGACTATCCCACGCTGAACCGGCAGCCGCCTGCCGTGAGGTTTCAGGCCCGCTACAGCAACGACTGCTGGCACTTCGACTTGAGCCCATCGGATCTCAAACACGTCAAAGCACCAGCCTGGATTGAACCCGGGAGAGGCCATCCGCTGCTGATGCTCTACAGCGTTGTGGATGACCGTAGCGGTGTCGCCTACCAGGAATACCACGGTGTCTACGGGGAGGACGTCGTGGCCGCGCTGCGCTTCCTGTTTGCGGCGATGACGGCAAAGCCATCAGAGGGCTTCCCGTTCCACGGCATTCCCCGGATGCTGTACCTAGACAATGGCCCTATTGCCCGTAGCCTCGTATTTCAGAAGGTGATGGGCTACCTCGGTGTTGAGGTCCGCACCCACATGCCCCAGGGCAAAGACGGCACCCGGAGGACAGCGCGGTCTAAAGGGAAGGTGGAGCGCCCGTTTCGCACCGTTAAGGAGATGCACGAGACGCTCTACCACTTTCGGGAGCCAGAGACCGAAGCTGAAGCTAATGTCTGGTTGCTGCGGTTTTTAGAGCACTACAACAGCCGGTCGCACCGCAGCGAATCTCACTCCCGCATGGATGATTGGCTCGCCAACATTCCTCCTGCGGGCGTTCGTCAGATGTGCTCCTGGGAACGGTTTTGCACCTTTGCAAGAGAGCCGGAGCGGCGCAAGGTTGGCATCGATGCTCGCGTCACGGTGGAGGGTGTAGCTTATCAAGTTGAGCCTGACCTGGCAGGAGAAACCGTGGTGCTGTGGTGGGGCCTATTCGACCAGGAGCTTTACGTTGAGCATCAGGACAAGCGCTATGGTCCCTATTCTCCGGTGGGTGGTCCTATTCCGCTCAACCGCTACCGCAGCTTTAAGAAGACCAAAACCCAGAAGCGGACTGAGCGCATCGAGCGGTTAGCCAAGCAGCTCGCGCTACCCCTATCAGCCGATACGGTGGTGATACTTCCAGCCACGGCAGTGCCTGAACAGCCACCCCCTGCGCGTCCGTTCATGGACCCAGACCCATTCAACGAGATTTGCTTTTCCAGTGTGCTGGCGGCCAAGCGGGCAATCGCGGATGAACTCGGCCAGCCCCTGGCAAAGCTGACCTCAGAGCAGATGGCAAAAATTGACGACATCCTAGCTGAAAGCTTAGAGAAACAGGCCGTTTTGACGCAAGTGCGAGCCCACTTCAAATCGACACCAGGGAGGTTTCATGCTCAGTGATGTCATGACCTATTTCGGGTTCACCCAACCTCTGGAGCACGTCGGCTTCTTTGAGACGACCCAGCACGCCCAGCTTATCCAAGAGCTCAAGCTGGCGATTCAGCAGGGCGGGCTGATTACGGTCACGGGAGTTGTGGGGGCCGGGAAGACAACGACACTTCGTCAACTGCAGACGGAGTTGAAGCGAGAGAAGCAAGTGATCATCTCCAGCGCTTTGGCCGTGGATAAGCACCGCGTCAACTTGACGACACTGATGACGGCGCTATTCCTAGACCTGGCTACAGAACGAGACTTCAAGCCCCCGAGCCAGCCAGAGCGCCGGGAACGGAAATTGCTGGAGCTGGTGGAAAAGTGTCGTAAGCCCGTGGTGCTGATTGTCGATGATGCCCATGATCTCCACAACCAGACGCTGGTAGGGCTAAAGCGGTTGATTGAGCTGGTGCAGGACCATGGCCGCATATTGGCTATCCTGCTGGCTGGCCATCCAAAACTGAAGAACGACTTGCGCCGACCAAATCTAGAAGAAATCGGGGCGCGGGCTGCGGTCTTCTCGCTAGAGGGTATCCGAGGGCATCAGTTGGACTACGTTCAGTGGCTATTGAAAAGCTGCTCAGAGCAAACACCAGAGACCCTCGTGGATGAGGATGCGATGGTCCTGCTAGCGGAGAAGCTGATGACACCGCTGCAGATCAAGCACTATCTGCGACTCGCTTTTGAGGAAGCCCACCAGGTCGGCATCAAGCCTGTTACCCCAGACGTTATTGAGTCGGTGTTATCAAAGGGGCTCAACGATATGGAGTCCAAGCTGGTTCGTCATGGATACAACGCCAAAGTGCTGGCTAATCTGTTGAATGTGCGTCAGAGCGAGGTGCGATCCTTCATGCAGGGTCGGTTGCCCCCGGGTCGGACCCAGGAGCTGCGAGACCAGATGCTGGGGATGGGAATCTTGGTCGCTTGAACATCAGACACCATAAGGCTTACAGCCTATTCTCAGTTAATCTGAGCTGAGATGCCTGTTTGCAAGCTGTTGGCAGATAATCTGAGCCCGTTTGCAAATAATGTGAGCCGAGGCCACCTCTTATTCGCATTTAATCTGAGCACGAAATCGCTCTGTTTGCGAGCATGGCCCCTGCTGTTTGCGAGCCGCTACAACTATCTGTAACCGCGCCTGTATTAGCCTGGGAATGGCGCTAGAGGCCCCTATTCTGACAGCTGATCGCATTTTGGCAGGAGCATTCCCTGACCTACCCATACAGCTTATTCGCTAGTCTTGCATCTAAGAGCCGTCGACGTGAGGGCAAACCTAGCTAAAGTATTCGATATGAAGACAGATTCACTGTTCTACAGATTGTTTCAAAGCGCCCCAGAGGTCTTCTTCCAGTTAATTGAGGAGACCCCGGAAAGTGCCGAGCTATATACCTTCCGCTCAGTAGAGCTGAAGCAGACAGCTTTTCGAATTGATGGGGTATTCCTGCCAACCCAAGAGAGTAGGGAATCCCCCGTCTACTTTGTAGAAGTACAATTCCAAAGGGATGAGCAACTGTACCGAAGACTGTTTGCCGAGATATTTTTGTATCTGCAGCAGAATAAATCAGTGAGCTACTGGAAGGCAGTGGTAGTCTACCCAAGCCAAAGGGAAGAGCCAGAGCAGATAGAGCCCTACCGCGTGCTACTTGAGAGCCCCCAGGTGCAGCGTATTTACCTCGACGAGCTAGGGCCAATCGAAGATCTGCCAGTAGAAGTAGGCCTAGTACGGCTAATTGTAGAGCCAGACGTAGAGGCAATAGGCCAAGCTCAAGGACTGCTGAGGCGTGTAGGAGAGCAGCGTACAGCGAGATTGAGTCAAGCAGCGATAATAGAGTTAGTAGAGACAATCATCGTCTACAAATTTCCACAGATGAGTCGACAGGAGATAGAAACGATGCTGGGGATTAGTGAATTGAAGCAGACGCGTGTGTACCAAGAGGCCCTGGAGGAGGGGCGTCAAGAAGGACGAGGAGAAGGTCGTATTGAGGGAGAGCGATCGCTAATACTGCGATTGCTCACTCGTAAGCTAGGGGAGCTACCAGAGGCTATTAGCAACGAGAGTGATCTTTCGTTGCGTGAACGGATAGGAACACTGTCGATTGAGCAGCTAGAGGCGCTAGGAGAGGCGCTGCTGGAATTTAATAGTCTTATGGATCTGACCAAGTGGCTAGAGCGTGTTCAATTCGGCGATGCTAACGGCTGAACGCGGTTCGGTGACTGAGAGTGCAAGGAAGATATGCCTTCAGGCGATAAAGTCTACGGCTTCACTATTTGCGAACGCTCATGAATTAGCCGCAACCTGCCCTGTTCACCAGCCTGGATACGATAAGGCCCATGGCTTCGCTGAAACGATCGCGGAATTTGTGTATGATGCTGTCACGATCTAAATTTGCGGTTGAGGGTACGGCTCTTGCTAAACCGTTTGCGAAGCACACCCGTAAGGGCAAACGCTAGTGCGACAATGTTTACGCCTTACTTCGACACCCTCACATTATACGTCCTATACACACAAATATAATTTATAAACTCAAATAGCTTATTTAGCATCGCAGACCTACATACATTTACAGTCGAAGTCATCAGCGCGAAAAGCCAAAGCTGCTGCCTGTAAACGTTCACAGCCAAAGCCACAAAGTCAAGCGAAACAAAAATGTGAATGATTAGAATGTTTAATGAGCCAAAAATATATACACACAAAAGCCAATATTCCAGGCGCTCTTATACACATAAACCGAGATTCAAATGAAGATTCATGACAGCGATCGCCAAAACAGAAAAACGCTGTAACGCAATACGCCATAGCCCTAATACAGCTATACGCCTATGTAACAGCGACCAACACATCAAGCCATTATTACGCTCCCTGGAAGTGCAGCAACACGACCAGAGAGCTGAGCCCCAGCGCTGACGAGAC
>JBARYO010000011.1:0-3589 GCA_049647905.1 Elainellaceae cyanobacterium
ACGGCAACCGCTTCAATGCCGCCTGAGCCCCCAAGCAGGTGGCCTGTCATCGATTTCGTAGAGCTAATAGCCACGCGGTTAGCATGGTCGCCTAGTGCAGACTTAATTGCCGCCGTTTCGGTAGAGTCGTTGGCTGGCGTGCTGGTGCCGTGAGCGTTGACATAATCGACGGAGCTTGGAGAAAGGCCACCATCCTTGAGGGCGAGCGCCATGGCCCTAGCGGCTCCGGTGCCTCCAGGGGGTGGGGAAGTCATGTGATAAGCATCGCAAGTCATGCCGTAGCCGACGATTTCAGCGTAGATTTTTGCCCCTCGGCTACGGGCATGTTGCAGGGTTTCGAGGATCAAAATGCCTGCACCTTCCCCCATGACAAATCCGTCGCGATTGAGGTCAAAAGGACGAGAGGCGTGGGCCGGGTCATCGTTACGGGTTGAGAGAGCCTTCGCCGCAGCAAACCCGGCATAGGACAGGGGTGTGATTGCCGCTTCTGTACCACCGCAGATCATGGCCTGGGCATCGCCCCGCTGAATCACCCGGAAGGCATCACCAATGGCATTAGATCCTGCAGCACAGGCGGTGACAGTGCAGGAGTTCGGGCCTTTTGCCCCCACATGAATCGCCGTCAATCCGGCTGCCATATTGGCAATCATGGTGGGAATCATAAATGGGCTGCATCGGTCCGGGCCGCGATTTAGATAGACTTCGTGCTGAGCCTCTAGCACGCTGAGCCCGCCAATCCCCGTACCGATCATTACGCCCACTTGCTCAGCGTTGAGGTCCGTGATATCAAACTTGGCATCCCTTAACGCTTGCCGACTGGCGGCGATGGCAAACTGTGCGAAGCGATCCATCCGCTTCGCGTCTTTGCGATCCATGTACTGCAGTGGATCAAATTCTTTGACTTCACCGGCAATTTGGCAGGCGTGGCGCGATGGATCGAAATGCGTAATCCGGGCAATACCGTTACGTCCTGCCATCAGCCCCTGCCAATAGTCGGACAGCGTGTTGCCGATGGGCGTAACGGCACCCAACCCAGTAATGACGACGCGCTTATTGGCAGAATCAGGATTTACCATAATTTTAAAGGACGGGGGATCTATCGTCTTCTAGTCGCGAGCAAGAGCTCTGGTCAGGGTGCAGATACTGTATTGAGCAATCGCTACAACGCACCGTTTAGCCCAATGGCTCAGGCCAGGCCGGGAGATTTAGCCATACCTCAACAAGAGCTGAGATCGTTACAACAGCGGTTTGAGGTAGAGGTAAATTGTCCCGCCCACAGCATCAAGCCGACAGCGCTGCAGTTACTTGTCAGCTTTATTGTTGATGTAGTCCACAGCAGCTTGGACAGTTGCGATGTTTTCTGCAGCCTCATCAGGAATCTCGATATCAAATTCTTCTTCAAGAGCCATGACGAGCTCAACAGTATCCAAGGAATCTGCGCCAAGGTCATTCGCAAAGCTGGATTCTGGCTTGACGTCAGCTTCCTCGACGCCGAGCTGCTCACACACAATCTGTTGAACTTTATCAAAAACTTTACTGTCACTCATTACATTGTCTCTTCGTTAACTATCAGCAGCTATTATTAAACCATTCCTCCGGGCTCTCGGACTAGCGAAATCAAGACGAAAGCCGGTAGCCTAGACAATAGCCAAATTTCGTCACTTGTGATACCTGGCGTATTTCCATTCTATGGGATAGCGACACTAGCACCTCAACCTCCTGTCGCCAGTTGCAAGTTCGTAAAAAAAATCTATCAAAATCCAGTAAGTGCAGTACACTCGTACTAGCTTGTTAGATTTTAGGGAGGTTTCATGACGCAAAGTACCCACACTGAGATCCAGCGCCTTCAGGCCAAGCTGCAGAGCATTGGTCAACAGCGCCGTCGAACCCGCCAGCCCACTACGACATTGCATCTGGCCGGTACCCCTACCCTGGGGACAGCGCCAGATGCAGCCACTGAAAAAGCCGTCATGGGAGTGGAGGCCGGGGCCGCGACAGTCACAACGGTCAATAGAGTTAGCCAAAATCAAGCCCTTCAGCTCGTCTCACTGCCGTTCGGAACGCTGCCTAGCTATCATCCCAAACCGCTGGGGGCTACAGCATCAAGCCCCCAGGCTCCTCCATCTCCAACAGACGCCCCGGTATTGTCACCTGAGGATGCCAGACAGCTTGCCCAGGCGCTGCGCCGACGCCAACAAAGTAGCTTGACCGCTAAAGCGCCAGGGATTCAAACGGGGTCAGCTTATCTCCTTCAGTTCGGAAAGCGCCTGGGTCGCTCCCTCGGCGCTCCCCTCGGCGCTCAAACCGCTAGCGCATCCCGTGAGGTCACGGACACAAGTCACTCGTCCAGTCAATCTCAGCCGATCGACGCCCTGACCGATATTACGCTGCAGGATGCCATCCTGTGGATAGGCGCATCTGCCGCAGCGAGAGTAGGGCTAGATTTGCTGCTGATGACCTACACCAGCCTATGGTGGCCGGTGGTTGCTTTGATCGTCGCCCCTGCAGCGATCGCCCTGTATCGTGCGGCAGTGGCCCCTAAAGCTGGGTTTGTCCTCGGACGACAGCTACTATTAATTATGATTGGACTATTAATTGGCGGACGGGTGCTTTAGCGAGGCATTCTCAACGCTGACTGCACACTTATGCACACTTAAAGGAGGCGTCGCTAGGGTCATGCACCGCGTATCAGCACGTCAGGTACTGCCGGCACTGTTGGGCGCTAGTTTGCTCAGCTTGTTGGTTGGGAAACTGGAGCATCAACACCATCAGCGCAAGGTTGATGCCGCCACAATTCAGCTCCCATCCAGGCCCCCGTTCAAATCTACCGCATCTCTTGCCGCCAACCCACTATCCCCATTCCCCCACAAGGGTGTGTCCTCTAATGCAGACTCTGTTCAGTACAGCACTCGCGAGCTTGACCGAGCGACGGCTCATATTGTGACAGTCCCTGCTGCTTACTCCGTGACTGTGGCGATCGCCCCTGAGCTAACCCCTGTGGCGGCGATCGCTCAGCAGGCGGGGGCTACTGTGGCCATCAATGCCGGATTTTTCGACCCCCAGAATGGCCAAACCACCTCCCATGTCACCATCGATGGTGCGGTAGCTGCTGATCCGCGCCGCAATGCGCGGCTAATGGACAACCCAGATCTCGCCCCCTACCTCGACCAAATTCTCAACCGCTCTGAATTTCGACGCTACCGCTGCGGCAGCGAGGGTGCGTCGCAGTACGCCATAGTCGCCCACGACGCATCCTCACCCGAGGGGTGCCACCTGGTCGATGCTGTCGGTGGTGGCCCACAACTGCTGCCCAAGCTGACCTCGGTTGATGAGGGGTTTGTGGCGACGGAGAACGGCACCCGCATCCGGGATGCCATTGGGGAGACCCAGCCCAATGCCCGCAGCGCTGTCGGCCTGACCGCTGCAGGGAAGGTTTTGCTTGTGGCCGTTGCACAACACCCTAACATCAGCGGCTCTGGGCTGTCGTTGGTTGAACTAGCGGACCTGATGCGATCGCTGGGAGCGGAGACGGCGCTCAATCTGGACGGCGGCAGTTCTACAACACTGTACTACGAAGGTCAGGCCTATT
>JBARYO010000012.1:0-2390 GCA_049647905.1 Elainellaceae cyanobacterium
AGCCCCTTAACGGCACCGTTGAGCGGCTGGGCCTGCAGGTGGGGCGGCAGCAGGTGGTCAACGAAGATCCCGCCATTAATATCGACGCAAAGGTAATAGAAGTGCATATTCGCCTTGACCCAGATGCGAGCGAGCAGGTGGTTGGCCTCACCAACCTGCAGGTGACCGCTGCAATTCAAGTCAGGTAATGGAGCGCTCTCACTATGCCAATTCCATTTGTCAGTAACCCCCTCGGCATTGTCAAAACCCTGCAGCAGCGCACCTGGCTTGGGTATCTCCAGCTCAAGCACGACCCGACGCGGCTGCTAACTGCGATCGCGGGCATTACCTTTGCCGATATTTTGATCTTTTTGCAGCTGGGCTTCTCCGACGCCCTCTACACCACCAACACCCAGTACCCCCGCAGCCTGCAGACGGATCTAGTTGTCCTGAGCACCCAGGCCGAAAGCTTCAGCAACCTGAGCACCTTCGCCCGCAGTCGGCTGTACCAAGCGCAAGACGTGCCGGGGGTGGCCTCGGCTGATGCGCTTTACATCGGCTCCACAGACTGGCAAAACCCCCAAACCCTGCAAGACGCTTCCATGATGGTTCTGGGTCAAGATCTTGATCGCCCGGCGTTTGACCTGCCCGAGGTGAATCAGCAGCTGGGCGCGGTGCGCATTCCCAACAGCGTTTTATTCGATCAGGCAGCTCGGGGAGAATACCAAACCATGCTGGCTCAAGTGAACGCGGGAGAGACCGTCACATCGGAAATTGGGGTGCAAACCGTTACGGTTGCTGGCCTGTTTGAAGTTGGGGCCTCCTTCGCCGACGATGGGGCTTTGATGACGAGCCAAGAGACCTTTTTGCGGCTGTTTCCTCGGCGCAGCGCAGGCGCTGTCAGTTTGGGGCTGATCCGCCTAGAGCCTGGATACACCCTAGAGAAAGTCCAGGCTGGTTTAGAGGCCCGTTTGCCCGACGACGTGCAGGTGATGGACCACGAGAGCTACGTTGAGTTTGAACTCAACGAGATCAAGGCAGAGTCTCCCATTGGGTTTGTCTTTGGGCTGGGGGCGGCCATGGGCTTTATCGTCGGCATTGTGATTGTCTACCAGGTACTCTCAACCGACGTGAATAGCCACCTGGGGGAGTACGCCACCTTTAGGGCGATGGGCTACCGCAACCTCTACCTCTTAGGCGTCATCTTCGAGGAAGCCTTGATTTTGTCGGTGTTGGGGTTTATCCCCGGTGTCCTGGTTTCCCTGGTGGCTTACCAAATCACTGCGGCAGCAACGGCGCTGCCGCTGGCCATGCCCCTGAGCCGCTGCATCACCGTTTTTGTGCTGACGCTGGTAATGTGCAACGCCTCGGGTGCAGTGGCGACGCGCCGTCTGCAGTCCGCTGATCCTGCCGATATTTTCTAAGCGCCTATTCACCCCGCAATCAATATGGATACCCCTCAAACGGCGATCGCCATCCGCGATCTAAACCACTACTTCGGCAGCGGCCAGCTGCGTAAGCAGGCCCTATTCGACATCAACATGACCATCGCCACTGGCGAGATTATTATCATGACCGGGCCATCAGGATCCGGCAAAACCACCCTGCTCACGCTTATTGGGGGCCTGCGCTCCGCCCAAACCGGCAGCCTCAACGTCGTTGGCCATGAGCTGTGTGACGCCACAGAGCGACAGCTTGTGGAAGCGCGGCGGCACAACGGCTACATCTTCCAAGCTCACAATCTGCACGGTAGCCTTACCGCCCTAGAAAACGTGCAGATGGGGCTAGAGGTGCATGGCAGCATGTCTAAGTCAGAGCGCCACCGCCGCGCCATTGAAATGCTGACCCAAGTGGGACTAGCGGATCGGGTGAACTACTACCCCGCAGATTTATCCGGGGGGCAAAAGCAGCGGGTGGCGATCGCCCGCGCCCTAGTGAGTCACCCCAAAATCGTGCTGGCGGACGAGCCCACTGCCGCGCTAGACAGCAAGTCTGGGCGCGATGTGGTGGACATTATGTACCGGCTGGCGAAGGAGCAAGGCTGCACCATTCTGCTGGTGACCCACGACAACCGCATTCTCGACATCGCTGACCGCATCGTTTATATGGAGGACGGTCGGCTATCCAAACAGCCGGAGATGGCCCATTCGTAAGACTGGAGGATTCGCCGCGCCGCCGCACCGCTTTATCGTTACAAAGATTGCACTACCGATATTTCCATGAAAATTCCGCAAAAGCCGCCCAAGTCACCCGTTCAAGCTGCTGTCTTAGCTTACGGGGCGATATGTGGGCAACGAACCCGATTATGAACCATATCTCAGCGCAGCTTATACGGCGTATATGAGTCAGGGACCAATGGAGGCAAGCTTAGTTACGGCCTCGGTGGCAGATGAGCTAGAGCGGGACTAAGC
>JBARYO010000013.1:0-3602 GCA_049647905.1 Elainellaceae cyanobacterium
GAACCTCCTCCAGCCTGGACTAACCGGCATGGCCGCTGGGCGGAGTCTTGATCAAAATGCGATCGCTATTCATTGTCGCCTTGCCGGTTGGGCTGGAGCGTCGGCGTAAACCCACGCATTGCCATGGCTACACAAAATGCATACCCCAAGTCAGCATCGCAGATTCTACACAGATCCATCGCGTCAATCTAGAGCGGCGGAAAGTCCATCAACAAGCTGGCTGATCTCAGCCTCGGTGGTGTAATGAAGGAACGACAATCGAAGGACACCCTTGTCAACGGGGATATTCATTCCCATCAGCGGGCGCACACCATAAAAGTTTCCCTGCCCCACCATCAGTTTCTTTGCCGTCAGCACCGCAAAAACCTCGTCGATGGACTTCGTTTGGGGTAGGACAGATACCGTCGACACCCGCACCTCTGAATCGTCTGGTCCAACAATGCAAACATCGTCGCGCGATCGCAGCCAGTCCAAAAGCCGTTTCAGCAGTCTTTTCTCGTGCTCCCGAAACAGCGTTTTAAGCCGCCTTCCTTTTTCGGCTTGGTCAACCGTCTCAGCGTAATGGTGGTCATAAACCGCATCCAGATACTGGGCCACACCAGCAGCGGCAGCAATCTGGCCATGGTCCGGACCAGCCGGCACCATCTTTTTCCGGGCATTACCGTCATGAAAGAAATGCCCCTGATTGGGTAACGTATCCATGACCTCTCTTCTAATGGTCATGACGCCGAGATGGGTTCCCCAGGTCTTATAAAGAGAAAACAGATAGATGTCCGCCCCCAGCGCCTCCACATCCGGCAGTCCATGGGGCGCATAGGCTACCCCGTCCACAACGACGCAGACATCACCAGCCCTCTTTACCCTTGATACGATGTCAGCCACCGGATTGATATGGCCAACGACATTGGAGCAATGGGGGAATGCCAGCAGCCTGGTTTTATGAGACAGCATGGCGTCGAGGTCATTTGGATTCAGCAGCCCCGTCTCAGGGCCAACGCGCCATTCCTTGACCACAATGCCTGTTTTTTCGAGACGTCTCCAAAATCCGGCATTGGCCTCGTGATCTTGGGTGGATAGGATAATTTCGTCTCCCTCGCTCCATAGCTCCCGAAAGGCTTGGGCCAAAACATAGAGGTTCTGAGTGGTCGAGGGACCGAAATGTAGCTCATCCTCGCCGACATTGAGGTATGCCGCCAGTCGGC
This sequence comes from Elainellaceae cyanobacterium, assembly GCA_049647905.1. GTDB lineage: Bacteria > Cyanobacteriota > Cyanobacteriia > CAKZMO01 > CAKZMO01 > JBCCAG01. Next base: position 1,203 of record JBARYO010000013.1, read on the forward strand.
GGTAAGATTCATCCATCGCTGCACCGGCTTTTTGGGACGCCGGGTAATTGTAGTAGGGCTGAACCTTCGTCTGGGTATAGTAGTCGTTCAGACGGGAAATCACCTGCCCACAGGTATAGGATCCCCCTGCATTTTCAAAAAATCCCCATCCGTTTAATGACGGCTCTGCAAATGCAGGAAATTGACTCCTGATAAATTTTGAATCCAACCGCGTCAACATGCTCTCCTCATCGTAGACAAGAGCAAATCATAGTCGGCCCACAACGGCATGGTCAAATCTTATTTTCATGGGACCATAGGGCGACACCGCTTGGTGCTTTCGGATCGGTCTCCGCCATCGCAAACCCTCAATCGACCTACAGCTGTATCCCATGTCCCCAGAATTAACCGAGTTTGTCAAAGCCTACATCGCCGCCGTCCACAAGCGATTTGATGAAGCTGTCGCCCTGAACCAAACCGCCATTACCGAAGGCGATCGCGCTTTCTTTGACGGAGCCTTTTTCTGCTATCAAGACACCATGAAAATCCTCAAGGCCGAGCTGGGAGCGCGGGAGGTCGAGACCAGCGATCTGGAGCCCATTATTCCAGAAGCTCCTGCCATGCCCTCCATCACCGTTGTGCCCGAGCCTGACGACGAGGAGATTCTCTAGACGTAAGCCGTCAAACAAATTTGGGTGCTGGAGTCCTCAGCGGGGCAGATGCCCAACGTAGTGGGTTCACGCTAAGGTTAAATTGAAACAGTTCTTCATAAAGAGGACGACATGCTAGAAACTATTCAGCAGTGGCTAGGCCGTGGCACAGGAGACAACCGGGCCACCGTCGAAATCTACACCTGGCAAACCTGCCCCTACTGCATTCGCGCCAAGCTGCTGCTGTGGTGGAAGGGCCAGTCCTTCACAGAGCATAAAATCGATGGCGATGAAGCGGCGCGGGCCGAGATGGCGGCGCGGGCCAACGGACGGCGATCGGTACCGCAGATTTTTATCAACGGTGACCATGTAGGGGGCTGTGACGACCTCCATGCCCTCGACCGTCAGGGGCAACTTGACGCGATGCTCGCAACCCCTGCTCAAGCGTAAAGTATAGTTGAGCCGTGTCATATCCCATCCCGCCTCCCGCATTTGATCACCCTGAATATCAACGGCATCACCATTGGATGAGCCGGGCGATCGCCCTTGCGGATGCCGCAGGACAGCGGGGGGACGTCCCGGTGGGTGCCATAGTCGTAGATCCCAACAATAAGCTTATTGCTGAAGGACAAAACAACCGAGAGGGCGGACAGGATCCGACCGCCCACGCTGAGATTGTCGCTCTGCGGGCTGCAGGACAAGTGCGCCGGAGCTGGCGGTTGACGGACTGCACACTTTACGTGACCCTCGAACCTTGCCCTATGTGTGCCGGTGCCGTTATATTGTCTCGCATTAGCACAGTGGTCTACGGGGCCGATGACGTCAAAACCGGAGCCGCCCGCACCGCGATAAATCTGTTTGATGGACCCTGGTCTAACCATAGCCCCCGCGTCATTGGCGGCATTTTAGAGGAACCCTGCCGCCAGCAGCTCCAGACCTGGTTTGAGTCCCGACGGCGCGAGAGGCACCACGCTTGAAATGAGATCCATTGACCCCTGAGCTAACCGAGAGGGGTTGTGAGCCAGACCTTAAAGTGGCCCCAACACTGCTGAAAACTACCGACAAGCTCCCTAAGCTAGGACAGTAAGTTTTCACCATGGCTAAAGGCCCACCTCTGCTGTGTCATTTACGTCAATACCCATGCCTACGTTCGTGCCATCCAATTCATCCAAATCTGCGGTGGAAATCAAATCCCGTATTTCCCCGTGGCTCGCTTCCCTGGCCTATCCTTTGGGGTGCCGGATGGTCATGCCAGCCTACTTCGGTACCATCACGGTATCGGGGCAGGAAAACATACCGACCCATGGTCCGGTTATCCTGGCCCCAACGCATCAGGCCCGCTGGGATGCGCTGTTGGTACCCTATGCCGCAGGGCGACATGTGACGGGGCGGGATCTACGCTTCATGGTGACGGCGGATGAGATGAAAGGCCTCCAGGGATGGTTGATTCGTCGGTTGGGGGGCTTCCCAATCAACACCCGTCGGCCCGGAATCGCCAGCCTCCGCTTTGGCATGGATGTCTTGCTGGACCAAGAGATGATGGTCATCTTCGCCGAGGGGGGGATTTTTCGCGATCGCCAGCTGCATCCCCTCAAGCCAGGGCTTAGCCGCCTTGCCGTTCAAACGGAGCTAGCGCAGCCGGGGATTAGGGTGCAGGTCGTGCCCATGTCGCTGCACTATAGCGAAACAATGCCCACCTGGGGCTGCGATGTGGAGATTCGTATTGGCGAACCCCTGCTGGTCTCAGACTACTGTCAGTCTTACATTGGGG
>JBARYO010000014.1:0-8051 GCA_049647905.1 Elainellaceae cyanobacterium
CAGTCTCATCTTTTGTGGCACTCTAGCGGCCCAAGGGGGTGTGCTGGGTTGGGTCGGCTATCACCGCCTGCATCACCGCCACACCGATCAGCAACTGGACCCCCACGATTCTACCCAGGGCTTTTGGTGGAGCCACATCGCTTGGTTGATGCATGAGGTTCCTTCCCGCAAGGAGATGGCACCACACATTCGCGATATTGCAGATGATCCCTTCTACCTATTTTGCCACGAGTACTATATTGTGCTGCAGCTTGGGCTTGCTGTACTGCTTTATGCTTTGGGCGGCTGGCCGTTTGTCGTCTGGGGTATTTTTGTCCGCCTGTTTGTCGGGTTCCACAGCACCTGCTTTGTCAACAGCGCCTGTCATATGTTCGGCTACCGCAACCACGATGTTGCCGATCACTCTACAAACTGCTGGTGGGTCGCTGTGCTGACATTTGGCGAAGGCTGGCACAACAACCACCATGCATATCAGGCGTCAGCGAAAGCCGGTAGCCGCTGGTGGGAGATTGATCTTGCCTGGGAGACAGTACGTCTGTTTGAAGTGCTAGGCTGGGCGACCCATGTCAAGACGATGAGGCCGACGGTCAAGTCTATTAGCTAAACGGCTCTGCACAATCAAAAACAGCGCTTGTAGATTGTTCTACAAGCGCTGTTGTCGCGATAGGCGTCCTGAAGACCTAGCCTTCGAGGCTAATAGGCGTCCTGAAGCTCATAAAAGTCAGGGGAGATATAGTCCTTACGCAACGGCCACCCCTTCCAGTCTTCAGGCATCAAAATGCGCTTCAGCCCAGGATGTCCTTCGTAGACAATACCGTACATGTCATAACTTTCCCGCTCTTGCCAATCGGCTGCACGCCAAATCCAGTATACGGATGAAACGCGAGGATCATCTCGAGGAATGAATACCTTAATGCGAACCTCTTCGGGCGCAACGGCGTTGTCGGTTAGTTTGACTAGGTGGTAGACGCTCACTAAATCTTGCCCTGGGCCAGAGTCATAAGCGGCCTGACACTGTAGATAGTTGAATCCGTAAGCATATAGCGCCGTTGCGAAGGGAATTAATACCTCGCGGTCAACTTTGAGCATCTCAATGCCCTGGTGATCTGGGGAGAGGATATCATGATCAAAGCCATTCTCGGTCAACCACTGAGATACCTTCCCAGCTTCTACAATATCTCCACCCTGCTCAGCAGACTTATCCGTTGCCTCATCAGCCACGCTCGCTTACCTCCTCTTGTGCCACGTCGGATGTTACTTCCATCCCAAACGCCTCTGCCAACTCTTTCGGAGGAGACTGACGCTCTTGGGTCATCAGATACTTGCCGTCGTGAATCTGGGGAACCGACATCATCTGGTGAGAACGGGTGTAGTAGCGGTGGGTTTGAGCCCGCGTACCGCGCTCCTCTAGCGCTTCAGCCGATATCTTCTTCCGCAGCTTGATGATGGCATCCACAATCGCCTCTGGGCGTGGTGGGCACCCCGGAATGTAGACATCGACAGGAATAAGCTTGTCTACGCCCCGCACTGCCGTCGGAGAATCGGCGCTAAACATGCCGCCCGTGATCGTGCAAGCGCCCATGGCGATTACATATTTGGGATCAGGCATCTGCTCGTAGAGCCGCACGAGCGCTGGCGTCATCTTCATCGTTACCGTGCCAGCGGTGATCAGCAAGTCTGCCTGCCTGGGGCTAGCCCTAGGAATGAGGCCAAATCTATCGAAGTCAAAGCGGGAGCCAATCAGAGCTGCAAATTCGATGAAGCAGCAGGCTGTGCCGTAGAGCAGTGGCCATAGGCTCGATAAGCGAGCCCAGTTGTGCAAGTCGTCTACCGTTGTCAAAATGACGTTTTCCGACAGCTCTTGAGTCACCTCAGAAGCGCCTACGGGGTTTGTGAGCTGATCCAGGGCGGCGCTGGAGCGTCCGCTAGGGTTCATGACCATTCCAGTGCTCCTTTTCTCCATGCATAAACAAGGCCAACAACGAGAATCGCGACGAAAATGAGAACCTCGATAAACGCAAGTAGCCCAAGCTCGTTGAATGCCACCGCCCAGGGATAGAGGAATACAACCTCAACATCAAAAATGACAAACACGAGTGCAAACATATAGTAGCGGATGTTGAATTGAATCCACGCCCCGCCAATGGGCTCCATGCCAGATTCGTAGGTTGTGCGGCGTTCAATTCCCTGGCGTTTGGGCCGTACAATGTACGATACCCCCAATGCCAACACCGGCACCAACCCACAAACAATTAGAAATCCGAGAAGATATTCGTATCCGCTAAGGACAAACACGGCTTCTACGACCTTATCCGTTCAAAATGTTACGTCTCAATGTTACCTTTCTTTTCATTGTAAAAGTCTGTTAGGGGAAAGATATGGGCGTTGATCACCGGGCAGAGCGGTTGAATGCTGGGGTGACCTCTGTTGTCCAGCCCGCTGCAGGGACCAACGTAGACAGCGCAGCAGAGGCCACGCTAAATCAGCTTCTGGAGCGTACAGCACGGGCCGGAGTCCATCTGGGACTAGAGCAGGTTAGGCAGCTGCTGGATAAGCTAGATTGTCCGCACCACAGCGTTCCTGTCGTTCATGTTGCCGGCACTAACGGTAAAGGGTCTGTCTGTGCCTATCTCTCATCTGTCCTGACTCAAGCTGGATACCGCACCGGCCGCTACACCTCCCCCCATCTTGTCAGCTGGACTGAGCGTATTTGTATCGACGAGAGGTCCATCTCCTCTCAAGCCCTGTATCAGCTGCTCCATACCGTTACACAAACCGCTGCCACCCACGGACTCTCGCCAACGCAGTTTGAACTCGTAACTGCCGCTGCCTGGCTGTATTTCGCGCAGCAAGCGGTGGATATCGCCATTGTGGAGGTTGGTCTAGGGGGGCGGCTGGATGCAACCAACGTCTGCGATCGCCCCCTGGCTACCGCCATCACCACCATTGGCTGGGACCACTGGCAGCGCCTCGGCCCAACGCTAGCTGATATCGCTGGAGAGAAGGCTGGCATTCTTAAACCGGGCGTACCCGCTGTTGTCGGCCCCTTGCCTGCCGCTGCTGCCGACGTCATCACCCAGCGATCGCAGACGATTGGCTGCCCAATGGCCTGGGTTCATCCAGCCCACCCTGCCCCCAGTCCGGCATCCAGTCCCGCATCAGGTATGCCTTGGGTCAGTTTTGTTCCCCCATCAGACCTATTTTCGCCCCTGACCTACCCTGTTGGGCTACTAGGGTCACATCAACACATCAATTCTGCAATAGCGATCGCCCTACTGCAGTTGCTCCAAGGTCAGGGATGGGACATTACCCCTGAGGCGATTCAAATTGGCATGGCGCAGGTATCTTGGCCCGCAAGGCTGCAGTGGATGCAGTGGCGAGGTAAGCCGCTGCTCGTCGACGGGGCGCATAATGCGGATGCCGCCAAGACATTACGTCAGTACCTTGACCAGCATGCTGGTCAAACCGGTGTCTCCAGAACCTATTGGGTGATTGGCATGCTCGACACCAAGGACCACAGTGCCGTGTTGACAGCGCTACTCCGCCCCGGCGATCGCATTTGCTGCGTACCCGTACCGGGACATCAAACTGCCGACCCCAAGTATTTAGCTTCAGAGGCCCACCTCGTTTGTCCCCAAATCACGGCGACGGTCGCTGCTGACGTGTTTCAGGGACTAGATAAGGCGACGTCTCCCCAGGCTGCCCAGAGAGATTTTGACTATTGCGCCGTGCTCTGCGGCTCACTTTACCTGATTGGCGATATGCTGACGCGAATGGTAGAGTGAGCCGGTTTTTTGATGGACAAGGCCCAATGCTGGACGCTGTTGGAAAACGAGTGCAAGTTTAAACCTGATCTATCTTGATCTATGTTAGAGACAACGCGCTCCACCGTCTGGATAAACCCGCTATTCTGGGACTATAGCGCCGCACGATGAACCAAACGAATTGACAAAACAGCATTAATGACCGGTAGCCAAATGGCCGGTAACGCAAGCCACTGACAAACACTGTCATCGAAGAATGAGTAACGGGAGATTTAGAGCATGACCTGGCGTGGACAAACAACCCCTTGGGATCGAGTATTTGCCTGTTTAGTGTATTTGCTGCCGCTTATGGAAGCGTATATGCAGTATGGCCGTGCCTTTTTTTCTCAGTTCCCTGAACTCAATTTTTTGATTTTACCGTTTCTACCGTTTTTATTTGTATACAGCACGTTACTACAGCTGATTCCCTTGGGTTTAGGCGGCTTGCTTGTTTTCATCGCGCTAATCGCCCTTGTGGTTCGCAATGAGCGGATCCGTCATTTCGTCCGTTTTAACACCATGCAGGCCATTCTTATTGGCATTGCCCTCAGCATTTTCGGGCTACTCTGGAGCCTCGTCTTTACGGTCACGCCGGGCCTTGGGTCATCTGCGGCGTTGGGCGGCGGTATCTTGGGAATGGCGATTGCTAACGTTCTCTTCTTGGGTACCGTGGCGCTGACAATTTATGCCATCGTGCAGTCGGCGCGGGGGCGCTACGCCGAAATCCCAACGCTATCAGAGGCGGTTTACATGCAGGTTCGCTAACTCTATGCCAAGCCCCGTAGAGCTTGGCATAGAGTTAGATCGGCGAGTTTAGGGTCGCCATCACAGGCTGACGGGACACCACAGGGTTTTCTAGCACCCCGATGCCCTCAACAGTCACTCGGACGCGATCGCCTACGCTCAGCGGCCCTACCCCCTCAGGAGTGCCCGTGAGAACAATGTCTCCTGGCAACAGCGTCATAATTTGGCTGATATAGACCAAAAGCGCCGCTGGCTTATGCACCATGTCACTGATAGCGGTGGATTGGACGGGAGCTTTTGCGTCATTGAGGAATGTCTCTAGGCGAGCACCAGAGGGAAGCTCTCGCACAATCCAAGGGCCGAGGGGGCAGAAAGTGTCGAATCCCTTGGCGCGAGTCCATTGGCTATCCTGTCGCTGCAGATCGCGGGCTGTGACATCGTTGGCGATGGTGTAGCCCCAAATCTTGCGGTTGGCCTCGTCAAGCGAGCAGTTTTTGCAGCGACCGCCGACGACAATGGCCAGCTCCCCTTCGTAGTCCACCCGAGTGGATTGAGGGGGATATTGAATAGCTTGATTGCTCGGAATGACTGCTGTTGAGGGCTTTAGGAAAAGCAGAGGCTCTTTAGGCACCTCGTTCCCCATCTCTGCGGCATGTTTAGGGTAATTTCGCCCCACCGCTACGATCTTGGATGGTGCACAGGGCGATAGGAGTTGATAGGTGTCAGGCTCTAGCACCTGCTCGACAGGCTGCCCCTGCAGCCAAGGCGGGGCATCTAGAATTTGGACACGTCGATCAAGCTGCAGAAGCCCGTAGTGAAGCTGCCCTGTTTCCGTTTTAACTCGAACGTAGCGCTGCGCCATAGTGTAAGTTGCGGTTCATCAATAAGAAAGTAAGTTCTATATGGAGAAATGCGAATTATAGTTTTTTTGGACGATAATGATGGGTATACACCAGATGCCCATAGCTGACAATAGCTCTTATGTCGTTTGACGTTTGCACCGTAAGGCGATCTTAAGAATCGCATTGGTGCCAATTGCATCACGCCAGCATTTTAGGAGGACTAGCCTAGGTCTGGCTTAGTGCCATTGGTCAACCTACGATCATTGGGCTATGATTGAAAATCCTTGCTGCATTGCCGGTCTCCCTTACCTTGTTATAGGGCTTTCGTGACGCAGCCTCATTGTCCATAAGGAAGCACCAATCTCCGATGACTAATTACGAAACGATGTATATCCTCCGACCCAACTTAGGCGAAGAGGACGCTGAGCAGATTATTGAGACCTACAAAACCATATTGACCGAAAACGGCGCAGAGGAGATTGATGTCCAGCATCGCGGTAAGCGTCGTCTCGCCTACGAAATTGACCGCAATCGGGAGGGGATTTACATTCAGATGAACTACCGTGCGCCTGGAGAGGCGATCGCCATAATGCAGCGCGCTATGCGTTTGAGCGAGTCTGTTTTACGCTTCTTGACGATTAAACAAGAGCCAATTGTAGAAGCTGAAGATGTCGAAGAGGCCGTCGCTCGATAGAGTGTCGTACCCGAATGAGCCTATTGGGCCTGTAATATTAGCCCAATAGGCTTGTAACAATTGTGTCTCCCGAATACAATAGGTGGCTAAGTGGGAGTGACTGAATCACGGTGAAAGCCGGTACAGTTCGCCCTTGACAACGTTACTATCCTGGAGCGGGACTGTGACCCTTCTTCCTTCACCCCTAAGACGATTTGATAGGCAGTCTGATGCGCAGATCGAGCTTGCGCGTCTCCAAGCCGAGCTACAGCTACGGGACCAGCTCGTTCAGCAGCTGTCCCAAGAGCTGTTCCGGCTTGTTCGAGATCAGGTGCCCACAGCGATGCGTAGCGCACCCACTGAACTGAAGTCCCTCCGACAGCAGCTCCAGGTAGAAAAGCACAAAGCAGCTGACTATCACACGCGTCTGCAGCAGCGGGAAACGGAGCTGATTCACCTGCAAAATTCTGTGACCCAACTCAGCTCTCGCGTTCAGCTGCTAGAAGCGGCGCTGCGGGAGATGCCACAGATCTACAAGCAAAAGTTTGCCGAGCGTATGGTGCCCGTCAAGGCCAAAATCCTCAAGCTCCAGCAAAAGAACCGTAACCTGCAGGCGGAGTTGAACAGCGTCAGCTATCGGCTAGCGGTACGCGATCGCCAGATTGCTCAGCTGGATCTCCCCAGTTTTCCCCGTTTCAACGCCATGCCCAGCGCTCGCTGCGCCTCGTAACGACGAGCAATGGTGTTGACAGCGACCCTACTGACGTCGACAGCTGACCCCGATAGCGCTGCCGTTGCGATCGCGTTAGAGCAAGCTATTTTAACCGGATCGGCCACCGATGAAACAGATCCGCCGCTGGCCCTAGGCTCTTCTGCTGTTGAGGCCGTGCCGCCTCCTGCCGCACAGATTAAAATTGCCACAGCAGAGTCAGTCCGCTCAAATAAAGACGCGCTTCAAGAGGCTGCTGATCATATTCTATGCCCTCTCACGCTGAACATTTCCGATATCCCGTTTGCTCGGCAGGGGCTATACCGCAGCTGTCAAGACGTGCCTGAATTGCGGCGACAGGTTGCGACCCAAGGCTATGCTACAGGGGAGGGTAATCTGTGGCTTCCCATCGTGCTGACGGTAAAAGGGCCGCTCTACGGTGAGGCGATCGCCCAATCGAAAGATGGCGACTATCAACAGCCCATACACCTATCCGATGCTCAGCGCCAGCCCCTGTACCGCTTGGGGCAGTGGATATTGAGCAGCCTTGCTGCACCACCAGGGGTCTATCTGCTTCAGGCTGCCTGCAAATCTGACTCAGATGATGGGCCCCGCGTTGTCTTTGACCGACTGTGGCCTTTTCCCGCTGCTCCCGCGCTCGCGAGTTTGGGGCGACAGTCTCCTGATTTATTGGTCTGTCACTGGCGCTGCCTCACCCACCAGCCCATTCGAGACCTACAGGTTCAGCCCTAGGTTTAGGGGCTCTTTGAGCTTGGCTCTAGGAATGATGGAACAGTTTACCCATGGTGATTGCGCTGCTAGCGCTGTAGATTAGCCACAGCAGTCCAACCGTGACGGCGCTATCGTAATCAAGATTTAGATCAAACGCCAAATCGCGGCCCCACTCGAATGTCGTGATAATCGCGACCATCACCGGCATGGTCATGATGGCCGCGATCGCGGTGGCGGTGTGGACAACAATCCAGACATAGGCCCGCTCGATCCATTGCTTTAGGGTCAACCACTGCACCACAGCAACAAGGGGTAGCGCCAGGTAGAGCCCACCTGGTGAGAGAGTAATGCACAGCTGAGCCGCAATGACGCCAACAACGGCAGTAGGAATCCACTGCTCGCTAGAGGCAACCCATCCCTTCAGCACGCTAGCCTGGACCCAGCCCAGCAGCCAACCCCAGAAGCCAATGCACACAAGGATTAACTCCGTCTGGGGAAGTTGCCTGATGACCCCGGTCAGTAGGTCGATAGATTGGCCCCAGTGGTAC
>JBARYO010000015.1:0-5831 GCA_049647905.1 Elainellaceae cyanobacterium
GTACTCTTCGGTTTCTTAGCGGGTGTGCTAGTAGACCGCTGGTCGAAGCGATCGGTGTTAGTAAGCACAAATCTGCTGCGGGGTGGCTTGGTGGTGGCGCTACCGCTACTGATTTGGATCACTGGAGACTGGGGAAACGTCGGTGAGGTCCCCGTATCGTTTATAGCGCTTTTGGCCGTTACATTTTTAGTGTCCACGCTGACCCAGTTTTTTGCCCCAGCTGAGCAAGCCATCATCCCGCTCATTGTTAAGCGCCGCAATCTGCTGCCTGCCAACTCCCTCTATACGACAACCATGATGGCCTCCATCATCATTGGGTTTGCCTTAGGGGAGCCATTGCTGAACGTCATGGATGCGATCGCCAGTCAGACCTTAGGAATTGCCATGGGCAAGGAAATCCTGGTCGGGGGATGCTATATCTTAGCTGGTGTCCTGCTGTTGCTGGTGACGCCCAAAGAAGCGCCTCCACTAGAGCCCGATGATGATTCGCCCTCTTCTCTGTCTCGGTTCTGGACCGATATGAAGGATGGGCTGCGGTACTTAGGCGATCATCCCCGAGTCCGGGCCGCGATCGCCCAGCTGGTTGTTCTATTTTCCGTGTTCGCGGCACTAGCCGTGCTTGCCGTGCGACTGGCCGAAGTCATGCCAGCGATTGAGTCTGACCAGTTCGGCTTTTTGCTGGCGGCGGCTGGGGTGGGTATGGCCCTTGGAGCGGGCCTCATCGGTCAGTTTGGACAGCGGTTCTCCCGAGCCCAGATCAGCGTTGTCGGGTCTTTTGGTATGGCCGGCTGTTTGGCGGGGCTCTCTCTGGTGACGCAGCAGCTTTTACCGGCATTGGGTCTGATTGCCTGCCTAGGACTATTTGCGGCCTGTGTCGGTATTCCGATGCAGACGATGATACAAGATGAGACGCCAGAAGCCATGAGAGGCAAGGTTTTTGGCCTACAGAACAATGCGGTTAATATTGCCCTGAGCTTACCCTTGGCGCTAGCGGGAATTGCTGAAACCGTTTTTGGGCTGAGTCTGGTTCTGCTTGGGCTATCATTAATCGTGATTATCGGAGGACTGCTAACCTGGTATAGTTCCTCTATGGGATCGAGAAACGCTTCGTCCCCTGTAAGCTAGATCCTGCAACATGTCTGGCTGTGACATCTCTTGATTTGAATGCATATCGCCTGGCTTGGAAAGAAATTCCCGTTTTGTGGCAACGTTACCTACGGTCGAGAGACAACAAACGCGCTGCTGGATCGGGGGCATCGAGTCAGCTTTTTGCACTTTAGCTCTGATGGTGTTGCTGGTGACCATGAGGCTACAGCATCTGACGCAAAAGCAGACTTCAGCGAGGTACCTCTTCCCTACCTCTACAAGTCTCAGATCTATACTATTCCGTCTCTACGCTCTAGCCGCGTGCTCAAAGATGCCCTGCGGCGGCTTAACCCAGACGTTGTTCACGCTTCCCTTGCGCTTTCGCCGCTGGATTTCAAGCTGCCTGAGATTTGCGCTGACTTAGGTCTGCCGCTAGTCGCGACCTTCCACCCGGCTTTTGACGTCCAGCGCCGTAACCTGACGTCTAACACGCAGCAGCTCACCTACCAGATTTATGCACCATGCCTGGCAGAGTATGATCGCGTTATTGTCTTTTCAGATATTCAAAGGCAGCTGCTGCATCACCTTGGCGTCCCTCGATCTCGAATTAGCGTCATTCCCAATGGCGTGGACTCAGAAAAATACTCGCCAGGGTTGTCATATCATAAAGCGCACTTTCAAGCCGATCGCCTATTTGTCTACCAGGGCAGGCTTTCGTTGGAGAAAAACGTAGAATCGCTGCTGCGGGCTTGGAAACAAAGCGACATGGGACCCACATCTAGGTTGGTCATTATGGGAAACGGTCCACTTGAGTCGATGCTTCGCACGATGTACGGCAAAGACCTGGGGATTGTTTGGCTCGGGTTTGTGGCTGATGAACAGCGCCGCATCGATATATTGCGCGCTGCCGATGTCTTTATACTGCCTTCCCTCGTTGAGGGGCTCTCCCTATCGCTGCTAGAAGCAATGGCTTGTCAAACGGCCTGCATTGCGACAGATGTCGGCGCTGATGGCGAGGTCTTGGCACGGGGCGCTGGCATTGTTTTGACAACGCAGCGCGTCACAACACAGCTCCAAGCGCTGCTTCCCCTCTGTCGTGACCAATCAGGACTAACAGGTCATCTCGGGCAAATGGCCCGACAGCGCGTGTTAGAGCGCTACACGCTACAGCAGAACATTGCGCAGCTCGAGGGCTTGTACAGCCAGCTAAAGCAGCAGCACGTGGTGTTGAGTCGCTCTTAGGGGCGATCTTCAAGGAGAGCAACGGCGACAATCTCGTAGTCCGTCCCGGCGGAAGCTTATCGGAGGGGTGCTAACATGTCATAACCAATGACGATTACACTGATTTGATTTTCTGATAGATAACACCTCCCTTGCGTCAGAGTACAGACCCCTGCTCTAAACCCTTGATTCTGTATAGGCTCTAGAGCGCACCTTGTCCTAATCCGTCTGACGACTGCTATCGTCCAAGTATCATCTTTTCTAATAGGTTATAGCCCTGCAAATACGGGGGCATACTGGACTAGGCTCCACCGCATTTTCACCTGGCGAGCCTGTAGGTTTGCGATTCAAACGTAGCAGTAATGGGCCGTACCCACGCTTGTGTCTACATTAGAGAGATGCGGTATTCCGGACATCATTAGAGAGACAGCTCGTGCAAAACACAGACGATTTTCTGGCAAGCCACGGTCTGTAGAGGCTTATGAGTTTCCTATCACTGACTCCTATGGTTGAGAGTCTGTGCTAGTTTGTAACAGTTCTGGGAAAGGAACGTAAACTCATAACGAATATGGATATTGATGGCCTGCCCTTTACACTAAATGACTTGTCCTGCGATGGCCTGTCAAAAGGTTCAGGTGTTTTAGCTGAGTTGGACAAAACCCTTTTATGAATCAACAGTTTTTAGGTGGATTGACGGCTGCTCTTATGGCAGTAGCGCTAGGTCAGACCGTTCCCGCTTGGGCATCCAATATTGTTTTCAGTGACGAGGACGGTGATAGTGAGGTTCCTCAAGCCAGCGTTTTACAGGTGAGTGACTCAAGCGAGTCAACTAGCCGTCTGAACGAGATATCGGCGGTCAAAGTGGGTGAGTACCAATCTCAGGAGCAGGCCGCCCCCACCGATGACTCGGTTGCCTCGATCTACGCCCATCAGATGGATAGCCACCATGCTGCGACGCTGTATGTGAAAGATATTCCAGTGCTGACAGTCCTAGGACCAGCGGGTAGCTCACAGAGCTCAGCCCAGGACAACGTATCAGCCGTGCCCTCAGATCAAACTAAGGTGGGTCAGCCTGCCGCCAGAGCACAACAGGCTGCGACGGGCGCATCTACTGGGGGTTCTACATTATCGACAGAATCAGACTACGCTCAAGATCCGATTTGGCGGGCGACAGCGATCGCCGCTCGGCTCAACCAGGCGCACCGCAATCAGGTCGCTCCTAGCGAAATTACGGCCCACTGGGATAGCGATCGCGAGCTGTATGTCCTCAAGATTGAGGATGAGCTGCTAGCTTCAATGGATAGTCTCCTGGTGCCGCCAGATACGACGGGAGATGACGCTGAAGATATTCTACAGATGGCAAACCGGATTCGCCGCCTTCTTGGTGGCGAGCCTTTGACTAATGTCGAAGGGAGACCTCAACCGGTCCAGCAGGTTGCTCTAGGAGCTGTTCAGTTTCAGTTCTCTGGTATGGCCTCCTGGTATGGTCCTGGGTTCCACGGACGTCAAAGCGCCAGTGGCGAAACGTTTAACCAACATGCCCTGACGGCGGCACATCCTTCCCTGCCGTTCGGCACGTTGCTCCAGGTCACGAACGCTCACACCGGGAGAACGGTAACGGTCCGCGTCAACGACCGCGGGCCCTATGCCGGTCACCGCGTGCTTGACCTCTCGGCTGGTGCAGCACAAGCGATCGGTATGATTCAGTTGGGGGTTGCCCCGGTTCGAGTCCAAGTTCTCGGGCGGCCAAATACCGCAAACTAACGCTTACTAACGACGAGGGGCCCGTGCGCTGGTTTACGACAACCTTAGGGCTACGGCAATATCTAGAGCGCGAGCGCGGCTCTAAGACATTCTCTGAAAACAGATCCGGAGATGCTGCTAAACCGCGCTACAGGGTGGGGCTTGTCCCAACTATGGGAGCGTTACACCAAGGACATTTAAGTCTAATTGAGCGGGCGCGTCAGGAAACTGACCTCGTTGTGGTCAGTATCTTTGTCAATCCGCTCCAGTTTGGCCCCAATGAAGATTTGGCACGCTATCCCCGCGATAACGAGCAAGATCTTCGCCTATGCCACCAGGTCGGTGTTGATGCCGTGTTTGCACCGTCCTTGGAGGATATGTATGGCATTCAAACGCAGCCGGTCCAGCTCACTCAAGTGGTGCCACCAGAGACGATGCTTAGGCCCTTGTGCGGCGCTAAGCGTGTTGGCCACTTTGAAGGGGTAGCCACTGTTGTCATGAAGCTATTTAACATCGTTGCGCCTCAACGGGCTTACTTTGGTCGCAAAGATGCCCAGCAGCTTGCAATCTTGCAGCGAATGGTTCAAGATATCAGCTGTCCGGTGACCATCGTGCCCTGTCCTACGGTTCGGGAACATGATGGTTTGGCAATGAGCTCTCGCAACCAGTATCTGAGCCGTGCCGAACGGCGCGAGGCCCCCAAAATTTACCAAGCATTACAAGCCGCTGAACAGCAGTTTGCGCAAGGTGTGAGGGATGGGGCAATGCTGGTTAGCGCCGCACAGGCTGAATTGGAGAGCTTTGAAACTATTAAGCCGGAGTACATCGAACTCGTTAATCCTCGAACATTGAACCCGCTAGAGATGATAAATCACACTGGTCTGTTGGCGATCGCAGCTCAAGTTGGGGCCACTCGCCTCATCGACAACGTACTGCTGCGGGGCCGTCGCCCAGTCGTCGCGATTGACGGTCCTGCTGGCGCTGGCAAGTCTACTGTTGCCCGCCGAGTGGCCCACAAGCTTGGTCTCCTGTACTTAGATACCGGTGCCATGTACAGAGCTGTAACCTGGCTTGTTTTAAAGACAAACATCGACATCACTGACGAACAGGCGATTGCGGAACTAGTCCGACAGAGCAGTATTCGACTAATATCCCCTGATGAGGTGGGTCAGCCGACTCGAGTGTGGATCAACGATCAAGACGTTACTGATGCAATCCGGTTGCCCAGAGTAGCCGCTCAGGTGTCAGCCATTGCGGCCCAAGAGGCGGTACGACATGAACTCGTCAAACAGCAGCAGCACTACGGGCGCGAGGGAGAGATTGTCCTTGACGGTCGGGATATTGGCACGCACGTATTTCCAGACGCTGAGGTAAAGGTATTTTTGACGGCCTCTGTCCATGAGCGGGCCAAGCGGCGACAGCAAGATCTGCAGCATCAAGGCCAGGAAACTCTGAGTTTAGGAGATATCGAACAGGCGATTCATCAGCGTGACCAGCAGGATTCCACAAGAGCGATCGCACCCCTACGGAAAGCCGCTGATGCGATCGAAATTCAGACTGATGCCCTCACTATTGACCAGGTGGTTGACCAAATCATCGATCTGTATCATCAGGAAACTGGCGCGTAGGGACAAGACGAGACCTTGTCCCAGACAACAAACCTCACGGCCTAAATATCCAGCTCAGCCAGCGCCAGCTGTGGGCCATAGGTCTCAATAAATTCTCGCCTTGGCGCAACCCGATCGCCCATCAACACGGTAAAGATTCGCTCTGCCTCTGCC
>JBARYO010000016.1:0-8759 GCA_049647905.1 Elainellaceae cyanobacterium
CCGCTAGGATGCCTCAGACATCACGTAAGGATTGCGTCCTGCTTGTAGAAGGCCGGGATGACCGCGAAGTCATTCGGCAGTTTTGCAATCACCACGATATTGACAATAGGACCCTTTTCTTGATTGATCCTAAAGATAGCGTTGACCAACTGCTCGATGACCTCAGAGTTCGTCCCAAGCAAACAGGAATAAAGGTTTTAGCCGCCGTCATAGATGCTGATATGGACTTGACCTCTCGATGGGCGCAAATCTGCGGCGCTGTTGAAAGATTCGGATACGCCCTACCCGGTAAACCTGCCAAAGACGGCACTATCCTCGAACCACCAGACTCTAATCGGCCACGATTGGGCCTTTGGCTTATGCCAGACAACCAGCTATCTGGGATACTTGAGGACTTCCTACTACAGCTTACTGATTCAGAAGACTCACTGATTTCTCGCGCAGAACATGTAGTTGATCAGATTCCCGAGACAGACCGGCGATTTGGCGATACAAAACGTTCAAAGGCTATTATCCACACCTGGTTGGCTTGGCAAAAAGAACCCGGTACTCCTTTAGGGCTGTCCATCACAAGACAGTACCTTAACCCAGCACGAAGTCCAGCTACTGCTTTCAAGCTTTGGCTCGAGAAGTTGTTTGTGCCGAGCTGAGCCACCGTAACATATGGAAAAAGCTCGTGGTTCCAGCGGACTGAGCGATCGCGCGGGAGAGGGCGATGAGGGAGCTGTAGCGAAGCTTTTCCGGCTATGCTTGAGCCAGATGATTAGCGAGTAGCCCAATGGTTAGCGCTCCTTTAGCACAGCGGTCCGGTGGTTCCCTCTCGGAAAAGCGAGTCTCGCTTTGTGTGGATTGGGAGCGGTTTCAAACAATTTTTGATGCTTTGGGAAGCGATCGCACCGCTCAGCTCACTTACTACAGTGGTCTGCTTGAAATTATGACGCCGCTAGAACCCCACGAGAACGCTAGCGGTCTGCTCGGTCAATTCGTGGAGATTGTCACTGAAGAGCTGGGGCTGACCATTAAAACTATGGGGTCTACCCGGCTGGCCCGTCAGGATTTGGGCAGCAGCGCTGAGCCGGATAAGGGCTACTACATTGCCAATGAGCCGCTCGTTCGGGGTAGACAGGTCAATCTGGCCGTTGACCCACCGCCTGATTTAGTGGTTGAAGTGGACATTACTCACACCGATATCGACAAGAACGCGCTGTATGCAAAGCTCGGTGTGCCTGAATTTTGGCGATACAACGGACAAAACCTGACGATTTATCAGCTTCAAGGCGGCAGCTATCAGGAGGCGATCGCGAGCCCCAGCTTCCCGGCAGTTCCCAAAGAGCGGCTCTATCGATTTTTGCGGGCCTGCGCTGAGGCGGGAGAGACGGCGGCTAAGCGATGGCTTCGAGCATGGATTCGAGATAGTTTGTAGGTGAGGGTATCGCAGACCGGATTTAGATATGAAGCGTAATAACTGAGACTTTACTCTAACAGAGAAGATATTCGGCTAAGAGACTTCCATTCAGCCCTCTACAATCGCTATCCCCATATTCACATAGCCATTTGATTCGAGATTTTGAGGAAAACGAAATCTTATATGCCAATCGTTGTGATGCTTGTGTGGAGAGTTAATCGCTCTGAATTATTTTCTACCAGTGCTTGCTCGGCGTTCACGCAGAAACTGAGAGCTATATCGCTATTGAATCTCGTCTAATTGAGCGAGATTGAATTTCTTAATGATATCTTTCTGCACCGGGTCCTCCAACCACTGCTCAATCGCCTCGTTCGCGATCGCATTCACCGAAGAGCCCTTGATTCCTGCGATCGCCACTCCGGTTAGGGCAAGTTTCGTTTTATACCCCGCGCTGAGCAAGGGGGTACAGAAGATTAGGCTGTACTCTGCTGCTCAAAAAGCTATCCTGGTATAGGATAAGGATAGCTTTATCTAAAAAGTGGACGAAAAGTTAACAAAAAATTGAAGGTGGAAATTCAGCAGGTAAATTCGTTGGCCTAAATCCTGAGAAATCTCAGTATTTCTACGGACATTGCCTCTCTATTTTTATCCAAAATAGGGGTTAATCCTGAAGCATACTTTTAACTTTTTGGGGAGGGTAGGGACAGGTTGTTCAGCCATGAGGTTTCTCTTCGGCAGGAACAAAAGCCCTTGACCATTAATATATAGTGTCGAGATAATAAGGCGATCATGCTGTTTTACGGTCTATTCTCTGTACTGACATTCGCTATCCTGCTGCGAGATTTTTATCAGGACCCCACAGCCTCAATGAGCGACGGCCACAGCTGGTTTGTCCTCTTCATAGCATCAGCGGTATGGCCTATAGCAGTGGTGCTCCGCGTTAGAAAAAGTCTTGAGCGGCGGCGTAAGAAGGAAGAAAACCCGTTGGCTCTATCGGACGAGAGTCTATAGGTTTTGTCTTAGTTGAGAGTTGTTCACCATCAGCGCGTGACGGGAGAATCGACGTAGACCATTGGCTCCTGCATCGTAAACTATAGACCATGGGCAGCAAAGGAGGCCGTGATCTTTTCATTTGCCACCTCCACTAGGCGCTTGCGGATGCCGAGAGACCCCTGACTCGAGCTAAGCAAGAAAAAGCTCACCCGCGCCCGCGTTCCGGGCCTATCGTCGGGCTCAAACAGGAAAATCCTGATGCTTAGCGGCTCCACCCCCAGCAGACCACCGATCGCACCGCCCACGACGTCTTTGACGAGTGCGCGATCGCCACTTGCACCAATGGCTGAAACTTGCTGGAGCTTGCTCTATCTTGTTGCTGGGTTTTGGCCTTTTCGGTGTGACGCTTGTGTCGGGCAGCTGAGTCCCAGTCCAGCCTCCTCGCGGGTATTCATTCCAACGCCTGCTTCGCCGTCTCCTCCACCTGCTTTTCTGCTGCCGCCTTCCGCTCACTATAGCGATCCGTCAGCTCATCCACCCGCTCCCGCAGCAGCAGCGTAAACCGATACAGCTCCTCCATCACATCCACCACGCGATCGCGGTAGGCCGACTCCTTCATGGTGCCGTCCTCATTAAACTCCTGATACGCCTTAGCCACCGACGACTGGTTGGGAATCGTGAACATCCGCATCCACCGCCCCAAAATCCGCAGGGTATTCACCGCATTAAACGACTGCGACCCGCCAGATACCTGCATCACCGCCAAAGTCCGTCCTTGGGTGGGGCGCACTGCCCCTAGACTGAGGGGAATCCAATCAATTTGCGTCTTCATCAATCCAGAGATGTTGCCGTGCATCTCTGGACTAGACCATACCTGCCCCTCAGACCAAAGGGACAGCCTCCGCAGCTCCTGAACCTTGGGATGGGTGTCGGGCTCGGCGTTGTGCAGAGGCAATCCTCGGGGGTCGAAAAATTTCACCTCGGCCCCAAACGCTTCGATGATGCGGGCGGCTTCTTCTGCTAAAAGGCGGCTGTAGGAGCGATCGCGTAGGGAACCATAGAGAAAGAGGATTCGGGGCTTGTGATCAAAACTCATTATGCTTCTTGAAAAAGAGAGCTACTGAACCGCTACCATCGCCTGACCCCGTAGCCGATCCATAATGTCCTCGCGGTAGTTTTGAAACCCGCGAGTAGTCTTAATTCGGTAGTTGCGATCAGCGGGTAAGTCAAGCTTCACTTCGGTTTGCACCGTCCCAGGGTGGGCCGTCAGAACATAGACCCGCTGCGCCAAAAACACCGCCTCTTCCACATCGTGGGTAATCATCAAAATGCTGGTGCCCGTGCTCTGCCACAGCTCCCGCATAAACTGCTGCATTGACTCCTTGGTTTGCACATCCAAAGCCCCAAAAGGCTCATCCATCAGCAAAATTTTGGGGCGAGACGCCAGAGCGCGGGCGATCGCCACCCGCTGCTTCATGCCCCCCGACAGGGCCTTGGGCAACGACTGGGCGAAGCGCTTCAGCCCCACCATCTCCAAGAAATAGTTGGCGGTGTCCCGCCGCTCAGCGCTCTGCACCCCCTGCAGCTTCAGCCCAAACTCCACATTCTTCTGAACGCTCATCCAGGGGTAAAGGGTATACCGCTGAAAAATCATGCCGCGATCGGATCCGGGACCGCTCACCGGATAGCCATCGACGGTAATCTCACCGGAGGTGGGGGCGTCTAGTCCGGCCACTAGCCGCAGCAGCGTAGACTTCCCCGAGCCTGATGCTCCCACCACGCAGACAAATTCTCCCGTCTCCACATGAAGGTTAATGTCCTTTAGGGCCAGCAGCGGCCCCTGGGACGTCTCAAATTCTTTGTAAAGCTGGCTGACGTCTAAATGCATGACGATACCTAAAAAGTACTGTGGGGACTATTCAGTCCATGGCCCAGCGGCAGGTTGCCCGCATCACAAACCGCAGCGACAGATCCATCACAAAGCCAATCAACCCCAGCACCAGCAGACAGGCGAAAATTTCGTCCGTCTGAAAGAACTTTTGGGCGATGAGGATTCGCTTCCCCAGGCCGGTCTCCGCCGCCACAAGTTCCGCCACCACCACCAGGTTCCACGACGAGGCCATGTTGATGCGAAAGGCGTCGATGATATTGGGAATGACATAGGGAGTAATCACCTGAAACAGCACCTGCCCCCGCCGTCCGCCGAGGGTATAGGTGGCCTCTAGCAGCTCCTTGGGCACAAACTTCACCGCATCCATAATCATCAGCGTATTAAAGAAGACGGTGCCGATGAAGATTAGGGCCAGCTTTGGGGCCTCCCCCAGACCCAGGTAGATAATCAACAGCGGAATAAAGGCCGGCGCAGGCATATAGCGGACGATGCCGATGATGGGCTCCAGCAGCGATCGCACGCTAGCAAAGGCCCCCATGGAAATGCCCACGGGCACTGACACCACCGCCGCCAGTAAAAACCCTATGGCGACGCGAAGGAAGCTGGCTCCAGTATCCCCCAGCAGGAACCCCTCGCTCCACAGCTTTCCCAGCGCCTGGGCCACCATTAGGGGAGAGGGGAGAAACTTTGCGTTTACTACGCCAAGGCTGGCAATCACCCACCAGGCGGCGAGGGGAATCAGCACCGATAGCCCCATGAGCAGGGCGCTGAGGGCTTGTGGAATGTCCTCCCTCAGTCGCCAGAATACCTGGGGTTTGAGGCTATCGGCTGTGGATGTCATAGGGCGGGTGGTGGTCATAGTTGTGGGGGCAAGCGGCCGCTCGCCCGTACCAGGATGGATCATCGCGGGGGAGCGATCGCGAGGGAATTCTCCTTTGTTGGGTTATTGGGCGTCGGCGTAGGCTTGGACGAACTGGCTATCTAGCACGGCCTCCAGGTCGGGCGCTTCAGGGATGAAGCCAACGCCAACCATAAAGTCGGCCATCTCTTTGGCGGCAAAGGGCATGGCGGTCATGTCGTCACCGGGTTCAAAGGCTGCTAGGTTTTCATCTACGGTAAAGAAGCGAGTGCCCTTCAGATAGGTGTCGAAGTTAGCCGCGTCAACGCTGGCCCGTTTGGCCATGATCTTGTTGGCCTCTTCGGCGTTCTCTTCCATAAAGCTGCGGACGTCGAACCAGGTATTCACCAGCGCTTGCACTTGGTCAGGGCGCTCGTCGATTAGGGTTTGGCTAACCACCAGCAGGTCGGGAATTGCGCCGGGGAAGTCCGCAGAGCTGGTCAGCTCCTTGCTGCCCTCTCGAGTCAGCGCGGTCTCCCAAAAGGGCACCCAGCCTGCAAAGGCGTCGGTCTGGCCTGCGGCAAAGGCCGTCGCCGCCGCCCCGGTTTCTAGGTTCTTGATTTCAACCGCGTCTCGGCTCATGCCCGCGTCTTCTAGGGCCAGAGAGAGCAAAAAGTCTCCCACAACGCCTTCTTCTAGAGCGACGGTCTTGCCCTCCAAATCTTCAACAGACTCAATGCCTTCGGCCACAATCACCTTGTCGTTGCCTGCAGAGTTGTCGTTGACCAACACGGCCACTTCGCCGTTGACGGCATCTGCCGCAAAGGAAATGGTGTCGTTGAGGGTTTGGCAGTTGGCGTCCAGCTGGCCGGAGGCCAAGGCTTCCATGGAGGTGAGGTAGCCATCGAACCAGGTCAGCTCAACGTTGACCCCGTTGGCCTCAAAGAATCCTTGCTCTTCGGCGATGGCCCAGGGCCACCAGCCAGCCCAGCTGCTGTAGCCCATTTTGATGGGTTCACCGCTCACTTCTGCCGGGGCTGTGGCGTCGGCGGGTGATGTATCGGCATCTGAGCTAGCGGTGTCCGGCTGTCCGCAGCCTACGGCAACTAGGAACGTGCAGACGAACGCGAGGGTGAGTGAAAGTAGAGAACGACGTTTCATAGGATTTAATGTAGTGGCTCCGTACATGCTGGGGTCAGTTGGCTCAAATATCGCTAGATGGCAGCTCCTGAAATTACGATAAAAGCCCAGGAGACAGCGGCATCATTCGCAGGTCTCCCGGGCTTTTATCCCGCCGTGTACCAAAGTGCTGCGCTGTTGGCGATCGCAAGCAGTCTAGCTTCCCCTCTCGGACCAGTCATTCAGCGCAACTGAACCGGAACCCTAGGGAATATAAAATATTCAATTTCGACGAGGCATTAGTTGCCAGGGCCAAACCCATTGAGAGATGACACCTGTCAGCGCCTAAACCGTTGCAGACATCTCCATACAAGCAAGCTCTACGCCAGCAAGAAGTAGCATGTGTTACGAAAATGTAAAACTTGTTGACTGATTTTGCATAATTTCACCTTGAGTCACGTAGGCGATCGCTGGCGGCTTGCTGCTCGTTGGGCCAAGTCTTGCGTCACTGTTCGCTGAGAATCATACTTGACCCACGGGAGCTGCACTCCTATAGTGAGCAGTTGCAAGGCGTCTCAGGGAAACTAGACATGAGCACATCGGAAGACTCCATTTTTCAGCGGCCCCAGGGTGAAGAAGCCCAGCGCGCCCTAGAGCGAGAGACTCAGCTGCCCATGACGGGATGGCAGCAAGAAGTGTCTCAAGGTCTGGAATACGGTTTAGAAGCCGCCGACAGCATTCGCGATCGCACCATTCCCACCTTTTCTCGCGGCGAATTGCCCCACTACGCGGGCATCAACACCTTCCTCAAAGCGCCCTACATCGAAGACGTGCGCCAGGTCGGCAACTACGATGTCGCCATCGTCGGCGTGCCCCACGACTCCGGCACCACCTACCGCCCCGGCACCCGCTTTGGCCCCCAGGGCATCCGCAAAATTTCGGCTCTCTACACCCCCTACAACTTCGAGCTCGGCGTGGACCTGCGGGAGCAAATTACCCTTTGCGATGTGGGGGAGATCTTCACGATTCCCGCCAACAACGAAAAATCCTTTGACCAAATCTCAAAGGGCATTGCCCATGTCTTCCAGTCGGGAGCCCTGCCCATTGTGCTGGGGGGAGACCACTCCATCGGCTTCCCCACCGTGCGGGGGGTATGCCGCCATCTGGGGGATAAAAAAGTGGGCATTATCCACTTCGATCGCCATGTGGACACCCAAGAGACCGACCTCGATGAGCGCATGCACACCTGCCCCTGGTTCCACGCCACTAACATGGCCAACGCCCCGGCCAAGAACCTGGTGCAGCTGGGCATTGGCGGCTGGCAGGTGCCTCGTCAGGGGGTAAAAGTGTGCCGGGAGCGGGCCACTAATATTCTTACGGTGACCGACATTGTGGAGGGGGGCCTTGATGCCGCCGCCGATTTTGCCCTAGAGCGAGCGCTAGACGGCACCGACTGCGTCTGGATCAGCTTCGACATCGACTGCATCGATGCGGGCTTTGTGCCGGGGACGGGCTGGCCCGAGCCAGGGGGACTGATGCCTCGGGAAGCGCTGCAGCTGCTGGGCAAAATTGTGCAGCGGGCCCCGGTGTGCGGCATTGAGGTGGTGGAGGTGTCGCCCCCCTATGACGTCAGCGACATGACGGCCCTGCTGGCCACCCGCGTCATCTGCGACACCATGGCCCATCTAGTGCTCTCAGGCCAATTGCCCCGCCGCGAGAAGCCCAGCTACATCACCGATGAGGCTAATATGTCAGTCGATCAGGCTTGGAGCTAAGCGCCCGCCATGCATGAAACCGACATGACTCGGGCGTTGATCGTCACGCTAAAAGACTGGTGGGACGAGCAGCCCGGCCAGCCCCAGGTCTCCCAGGTGCATCTGGTGGTGGGGCAGTTTACCTGCGTTGAACCCGCCAGCCTGATGTTTACCTTTACCCATCAAACCAAAGGCACCTTCCTTGAACAGGCGGAGCTGGTGATTCGCGAGACTCCCCTAGTGGCCTTTTGCCACCCCTGTCAAACCGAGTACCGGCCTACAATTGGGTTGCAGTATACTTGCCCCACCTGCCAGTCCCCCATGGAAGACATCCGGTCAGGGCGTGAGCTGAAGATTGATCATGTTGACTACGCAGACGCTGTCAAAGACGCCGCATCAAACGCCACGCCCCAACACCAAAAAACCTGAGTACAATGCATCAAACCTTTTCCGCCGCTCTAGAATTGGACCTGCTGCATGCCAATCAAGCTGGAGCTGACCACAACCGCGCCCACTTTGATCGCTGGGGCGTCACCTGCCTCAACCTAATGAGCGGGCCTGGGGCGGGCAAAACTGCTCTGCTGGAGCGGACCCTAGAGGCCCTAACCTCTGAGCTGGCGGTGGCCATCGTTGAAGGCGACATGACCACCGAGCTGGACGCCGATCGCCTGCGGCAGTATGGGGTGCCGGTGATTGCCATCAACACCGGGCGGTCCTGCCACCTCGATGCCCAAATGGTCGCTGGGGGCATTCATGTGC
>JBARYO010000017.1:0-3582 GCA_049647905.1 Elainellaceae cyanobacterium
ATGTAACGTTGCCCATCATCCGCTGCAGATAACCTTTGTTATCACAGTTAGTCGGCTTTTGGTCGCCGGTGTCTGGGGGCGCAGTAAATCTCGTTATGGCTACGGGGCGATCGCTAAGCTGCTGAGAGAGTACGGCGGCTTCCGCGTGAGGGAGCTGATATCCTGGCGTGAGCTTATGAAGATTGTGTTGCGAAGCGCGATCGCATCCGGGAACCTTTAGGAGAACATCGCTAAACGACCTATCCGTATACAGGGCTCGTCGAATGGGCAATCCGCTTCTGCCACCATACGCCGCTGCAATTGATCACAGGTTCGTTTTACTAGCACATGTCATCTGCGCCGACCAGCAGATTCATAGCCGAGAGCTGCGAGCGCTGAAAAACCTAGCTCAGCAGCTAAATGCCAACGAGGCAACGCTGCAGGCAATCGAGAAGATTCTAGAACAGGGCGAAACCCAGATATCTATCTGGAGCGCTGCTCAAGCCATTCCGGTAGGTCGGCGAGATGAAGCGCTGCGGCAGGCCATGGCGATCGCCTATAGCGACGGGTATTTTGCGCCGCTGGAGCGAGAATTTATCGACCGACTGGCCCAGTTCTGGGGCCTCCACAGCGTTGAGCACATCCTCAAAGTGGCACAGGGGTTTGGGGTTCAGCCGCACAACGACAGCCACGATGCTCTTTCTGCCGGTGCGCGACTGCTCAAGGGAACCGAAACCCTATTCTCAAAGTCCCTCGTTGATGTGCTGACTGATTTAGCCCCGCAGCCTGTCGCCCAGCGCATCGAGCAGCTACATCGCGAAATCTTACTCTCAGGGCCGCAGTATGACGAGGCGATCCAGCGGTGTGCTGAAATTGCTAGAGAAGACATCACCTATGCCGAGCGGGCGCTGGAGCAGACCTCTCGCAGCTTGAAAACCCTAGAGACCTGCATCCAGCATATTGTTGGCTCCATTGGAGAAACGATAGCGGAGCAAGACAGCCGCCAGGCGGCGAAAGAGGTCGCCAAGCAGCTTGACCAGACGGCTCAGGGGTTGTCGTCTCAGGTTTTACGTGACTTAGAATGCGTCCATGCTGCGCTGCAGGCTAAGCGGCGATCGCTCAGCCACTTCACCATCGCGGTCATGGGGCGGACGAAAGCTGGAAAGAGTACGCTCCACGCGGTGGTTACAGGGGAGGGATGGGAAGCCATCGGCATCGGTAAGCAGCGGACCACCCGCTACAACCGGGTGTATGAGTGGAAGAATATTCGGATCATCGATACTCCTGGCATTGGCGCGCCTGGAGGGAAGACCGATGAAGAGATCGCTAGCAGCGTCATTGAGGAAGCGGACGTCATCTGCTACGTGGTGACGGACGACAGCATTCAAGAGACTGAGTTTGCCTTTCTCAAGCTTCTCAAAGAGAGAACGAAGCCCCTTGTTGTACTGCTCAATGTTCAGTACAACCTGCGCGATTCGCGTCGTCTGGAGCACTTTCTAAAAAATCCAGGGCGATGGTTTGCCCCGGACGGCAGAAGCGGTCTTGGCGGTCACCTCAACCGCATCCATCGCTATGCTCAAGAGCATTACCCCAACGACTACATGACCGTGATTCCAGTCATGCTGCTAGGGGCGCAGATGGCACAAGAGCCAGAGCATAAAGCGCAGGCTAAACGTCTGTTTCAGGCCAGCCGGGTCCAAGATTTTTTGGACGCGATTCGCCTGTCGCTGGTGGACCATGGCATCATTCGGCGATCGCAAACGCTGCTGGGGTCTACTGTCGGGTCAATTGATGCGTCTCAGCAATGGGTCACTCAGCAGGCTGCAAGTTATCACGACTTGGCTAAGCAGCTCCGGGAGCAGCGAGCCAATCTACAGCGGCAGATTCAAGGTGCCCAGCAAGATAGCCAACAGCTTTTACATCACCAGGTTCGGGAGGTATTCCAGTCAGCTTTTGACCAGGTAGCGCCCTTTGCTGAAGCGCATTGGAAGCATGACGAGGGCGGGATGAAAAGCAGTTGGAGTCATATCCTGAAGAACATTCGCTTTGAGGAGCGGTTGCAAGCCGCAAATGACTACAGCCGCGAAGCATTCAAAGAGGCGGTTCAGGAGGCGATTGATGAGCTTGGAAGAGAGATTGAACTTGTTGGTAATCTCAACAGCTGCAGTTTACAATTCTCAACGCAAAATACCAGCTTTTTAGACAAGGACCTGGTTCGCATCGCAGGCATGACGCTAGTCGCCGCAGGCGCAATCTTGGCCTTTGTCTTTCCGCCACTGGGTCTGTTGGGCTTCGTAGGCGGCGTTGTAAGTTGGTTTGCCAGCGGATTTAAGTCGCGAGACCAAAAGCGGCGTGAGGCTGTTCAACAGATTTCTGGCTCTTTGTATCATCAGCTCGATGAACAGCAGGATGCTGCACTTGAACAAGTTGCCCGCGAGTTTGAAACTTACTGTCAGTCAGTTGCTGAAGCCGTTGACAGCTACTTTGAAGAACTGATTAAAGGGCTTGAGGCGATCGCCGAAGCGCTAGACACCGCCCACCGCCAGCTCGGCGCTGCCGCCAACGGCCTCAACCGCGCCTACGCTAAGCGAATTGTGGACTGGGCCGCAGATCAGTACGAGCCGCTCACAGATACCGCCATCAGCCGAAAGATCCACAGCGTGGACCGAAACTTCGGGTGCAGCATGCAAATTCAGACGACCACCCCACTGCCCTTAGCGAAAACGCCTGAGGCGATTTGCCAGGTGCTTCAAGAACAGGTATCCATTCAACCAAAGTAATCCTATGTCTCAACATCAAATTTTCAAAGCCGCCGCCATCAGCGAGCGATTTCAATCCGCCTGTAGCCAGTTTGATACATTGCTCGCCTCAGCAGAGTCTCAAGAACTCGCTAAAGTTCGCCAGCGACTGCGTGAAGGATTGGCAGAGCAGCAGCAGCAGCAAGGCGCTCTGACCATCGCTTTTGTGGGGCAGTACAGCGCTGGCAAATCTACCATTATTTCTGCCCTGACTGGACGGCGAGACATCTATATTGATGCAGACATTGCTACCGATAAAACCGCCACCTACGACTGGAACGGCATCAAAGTCGTCGATACACCGGGGCTGTTCACCGATCGCCCTGACCACGATGAGGTGACCTACGAGGCGATCGCCAAGGCTGACCTGCTGGTGTTCTGCCTAACGCATATGCTGTTTGACACCCTCACCGCTGAGAACTTCAAAAAGCTGGCCTACGACGAGGGCTACCGCTGGAAGATGATGCTGGTCGTAAACAAGATGTCGGCAGGGGCAGGAGACGTTGAGCAGAAGATAGCGAGCTATCGCCACAGCTTAACGGAGGCTCTTAAACCCTACAGCCTCGATGAGTTTCCGGTCTGCTTCATTGACGCCAAGGACTACTGTGAGGGCGTGGATGAGGACGCTGATTTTCTGGTTGAAGACAGCCGCTTTGATACCGTTATTAGTGAGCTTGACCACTTCACCGAGCAACGCTCGTCCTTAGCTCAGTTAGATACGCCTATCCGCTGGGCACTGCGCTGCATTGACGATGCTCAAATTGGTTTCGCCCGCAACTCTAATGAGGACAACGCGTTTCTAGAA
>JBARYO010000018.1:0-2518 GCA_049647905.1 Elainellaceae cyanobacterium
GTAATATTCCGCTCTTAAGAATATATGCCATTCCCATAGAACAATGAGGCGGATATTTCTCCTGTAGATTATGGAATTTATATCTTTGCCGTTCACAATGACGCTGTTGAGGTGAACGGCAAAAACAGCAGCTCAGATTATTTACTCTCAAGCTTGATGACCCCGTGTGACCGCGCATCTTCTTAATTCAATATATGGAATTTCGCATCTCTGACACCTTTACCGACAGCCTCACCACGCTGACCAATCAAGCGCAAAAGGCCACCAAAACAACGGCCTTCGATCTACAGCTCGATCCGGCGAGCCCAGGGCTGCGCTTCCATAAGCTCGATCGCACCAAAGACCCTAACTTTTGGTCTGTCAGCGTCAACATGGACATTCGCCTCATCATCCATAGAACCGCCGCCAGCCTCATGCTCTGCTATGTCGATCACCACGACAGCGCCTACAAATGGGCTAGCAAGCGCAAGATCGAGCGCCATCCTAGAACTGGTGCAGCTCAGCTCGTGGAAGTTCGCGAAACCGTCGAAGAAATCACTATCCGCAAAACGGTTGAAGTCCCTACCCTAGTCTCGCCCAAGCCTCCCCTCTTCACCCGCTTCTCTGACGACGATCTTCTGGGCTATGGAATCCCGCCAGAATGGCTGCAAGACGTGCAGGCCGCCACCGAGGACACGCTCTTTGATGTGGCCGAACACCTGCCCCAAGAAGCCGCCGAAGCCCTGCTCGAACTTGCCACAGGCGGACAGCCTCAGCCGCCAGCCTCCCTCCCGAACAACACCGATCCCTTCAGCCATCCCGACGCCCAGCGTCGTTTCCGGGTCATGGCCAACCAAGAGGAGCTACAGCGTGCTTTGGCGTATCCCTGGGAGAAATGGACTGTCTTTCTTCATCCAGCCCAGCAGCAGATCGTCGAGCGCGACTTCAGTGGCCCCGCCCGCATCTCCGGTTCAGCAGGCACCGGAAAAACCATTGTTGCTCTTCACCGCGCCGCCTTCCTCGCCCGCCGCCATTCTCAGGGCCGCATCCTGCTCACGACGTTTTCCCAGACCTTGGCCAATTCTCTACAGCTCAAGCGCGATCGCCTGATTGGCAATGATACAGACCTGCGCGACCGCATTCAAGTTCAGTCCATTCGCGGCATCGCCCATCACCTCTATGCTCAAGCTTTTGGTAATCCCAACCTCGTCAAACCACAGCAGGTCAGAGCGCTGCTGCTAAACACTGCTGCCCAGCAAGGGAGCACGGTCACCAATGCTTTTCTCTGGGGAGAATGGCACGCTGTCGTTGATGCTTGGCAACTTCGCACTTGGGAAGCGTACAAAGCCGTCCCCCGATTGGGCCGAAAAACTCGCCTGGGAAGTAAGCAGCGGGAAAGCCTGTGGGCTATCTTTCAACAGGTGCAACAAGCTCTTGAGCAGGAAAATCTGCTCACCTGGGCCGGACTCTTTCGCTGCGTCACCAAGTATCTGGCTGCTACCGACACCCGCCCCTTCGACTTCGTCATTGTCGATGAAGCCCAAGACCTCGGCATTACCGAACTACAGTTCATAGCTGCCCTCGGGACTCGCCATCCCGATAGCCTCTTTTTCACAGGAGATCTAGGCCAGCGCATCTTTCAACAGCCCTACTCCTGGAAGTCTTTAGGTGTCGACATTCGAGGGCGATCGCAAACCCTCACTATTAATTACCGCACTTCCCATCAGATTCGAGCGGCAGCAGATCGCCTATTGCCGACCACCATTGCTGATGTTGACGGTAATGTCGAGGAAAGGCGTCACACTGTCTCTGTCTTCAACGGCCCGACTCCAGATGTCGAGCTTTGCAGCAATGAAGAGTCTGAAATTCAGTTTGTTGGCGCTTGGATAGCGGCTCATCTTAGTTCCGGGATTCAGCCCGATGAGATCGGCATTTTTGTGAGAACTAAGGAGCAAATGGACCGAGCGATCGCATCTGTTACGGCTTCAGGAGCAAGTCCCACCAAGCTCAACAATCAGATAATGTCAGCTCAAGGCTGCGTTGCAGTGAGTACCATGCATTTGGCTAAGGGTTTGGAGTTTCGAGCAGTCGTTGTCATGGCCTGTGACGATGAGGTGATGCCGCTACAAGAGCGAATCGAGGCTATTTCAGATGAAGCTGATCTAGAAGAGGTCTATAATACCGAGCGACATCTACTGTATGTTGCAGCTACCCGTGCTCGCGACTATCTCCTGCTTACGGGCGTTGCCCCCGCTTCTGAATTTTTAGATGACCTTAATTCTTAGCGTGATTTAAAAGAACTTGAGGTAGCGCTGAATCTCCCAATCTGAAACATGGCTGTGGTACTCCTGCCACTCCTGGGTCTTAAAATCCACATAGGTCTGATACATCAGCGGCCCCATCACCGCCTTGCTCAGCGGGTCAGCGGCGAAGTCGGCGATCGCCTCCCCCAGCGTCTGCGGTAGGGTGTCGATGCCAATCTCCTCTAACTCTTCCAGGGAATACTCGTACATGTTCTCCCGGTGGGGATGGCCATGGT
>JBARYO010000019.1:0-5453 GCA_049647905.1 Elainellaceae cyanobacterium
CATGGCCAATTTGCAGGGGGTTGACCTGAGCCGAGCCAATTGCACCGGCACCGATTTTATTGAGTCTGACTTGCGCAATGCCGATCTGAGTGGCGCTGACCTCACGAAAGCGAACCTCTGCGGAGCCAACATTGAGGGAGCATCCTTAGATCACGCCAAGTTTGACGAAACCATAATGCCAGACAGCTCAGTTCAGACTGGTGAGGCACAAGGTTCTCCCTCGGAGAATCAATCAGCTCAGGTGCTGCAGCGCGTGCCCGACCGCCGCGACGCCATATCTCGCCTAAACCGCGAGCGCCATTACTGGGAAAACGACTAGGGGTAGCGTGATAGAAGAGAGAAGCCTGTGGCAAAGCGGTCTAGCGCCACAGGCTAGGTGGCTCAGCCGCTCGTTCAGGTAACTGGACCCGAAGCATGCCGTTGACTAACTGCTGATACTGCTGTCCTGAAACGCGCCGTGTTAGATTCAGGCAGATGGACAAGAGCTTGGTCGCATTGTAGTAGGTGTACAGCAGCGCCACGTCCGCCTCGGAAAACTCCCAATCACAGCGTAGGCCGTGGGTCTTGGTCATGTAGCGTCCCACCCGCTGCCGCCAGTACTTTCGGTTGTGGTCCCACCAGTCTTGGGGGAGGTGATGCTGCTGCTGCTGATTGCGAATGACGTCTCGCCAGCCGTCGAATTGCACCTCTTGTTTTGGATCTTGGCGTACCTTGGTATAAATCTCATCCACAATCCGAACAAACTGTCGGTAGTCAGACCGGGCATCTGCAGGTCTATAGCGCCCTTCAGAGCGATCGCTTAGGGCGCTATAGACCTGACCACCGCTGTCGTCCATCGGCTCAAGACGAGTCGTGTGCCAAGCGCGATAGAAGAGAGCATGGATATCGAGCAAATCACTGCGCAGGGTGCTGGTGGCGTAATCCAGATCCGGAAACTCGAACTGCCTGGTCTGCTGAGCGGCAGAGGCAACGAACCGATCCTCTAGGGTAAAGGTGAAATACCAGGCCCGCAGCAAGGTTGCCTTGTGGGGGTTTTCAACTCGGACTGAAAGCGTAGCTAGCTCCGCCGTTTGGTCGATCCAGTCCAAAAACTGCAAAATCTTTGGGTTGTCGAGCACCAGCGCATCGACAGCCTGCTTGAACCCTGTGAAAAATGCTTGGATCTGCTCTGGGCGCAGCAGTTCTGCCACAAGCTCAATCACAAAGCGCCACTGGGGATTGGTCAAATGCTGATGCACTAGCATCTGCTGGTTGGTGTTGACCAAATGCTCAGCCGTGAAGTACTCCTGAAACGTGAGGTGGGAGAACGAGCAGAGGTTGGACGCCTGCTGCACTACCAGGCCATAGGTGAGTTCAATATCGGTAATGATGCGATAGGCCGACACCTCAGTCTCCACCATCTTTAGCTGCTTGACAAAGTAGCCTTTGACCTTGCGCTCTAGCTCGCGGCGATTGAATGCCGTTTGCAGCT
The DNA here is from genome assembly GCA_049647905.1 of Elainellaceae cyanobacterium. Lineage (GTDB taxonomy): Bacteria > Cyanobacteriota > Cyanobacteriia > CAKZMO01 > CAKZMO01 > JBCCAG01. Next base: position 1,472 of record JBARYO010000019.1, read on the forward strand.
GAGGCCGCAGGAAGAATTCAGCGGCGATCGCCCGCAGCAGGTCGCGGATTACCTCAAGAGAGATATCCCTAAGGACGCTGCTTGCCCGCAGGTTGTGGGCTTCTTCTTTCAATAGGCTGAGCAGCCCCAGATCGTAAACATCAGCCCGCGTTTGGGGGAAGCGGCCATACTGGCGAAAAACGCGGCACAGTAGATCCAGCAGAATGGGGGTGCGCGTTAGCTCGCCGTAGGTCACATGCTTCCCCAGTCGCTCTAGAAACTGACGGGTCACTTGGTTGGGGTTCTCTACCCGCGCGGCTTCAAACCAGTGATGCACATACCGCGATCGCTGCCTCGCGTTGAATGACGCAATGAGCATTTTGTCGAACGACCCGCCAAAGGGCAGCAGCAGCGGCAGCCTGCAGGAAAAGGCAAATCGGCAGCGGTAAAAATTGTTGAGGATCTCTTCGACCTGCCCATACACCAGCGATCGCTGGGATTCGAACACTTCATCTAGCCCGTCCAGCAACAGAAAAATCCGCCCTTCTAGCATCAGCCGACGGGTGACGCGCTCCACATCCTCGACGCGGCAAAACTCAAGGTACTGCTGAATTTCGTCCTGTAAGCTACATTGCCGCGCTTTGGGGGCAAAGGCACGCACCTCTAAGAACACAGGGACATAATCCGGCAAAAGATTGCCCTGGTTGCACTGGGTGGCGAGCCATTTTAGATAGCTGGTTTTGCCGCTGCCGGGCCAGCCGTACACCAGCAAGCGCGGATGGTCTGCGATCGCCTCACGGCAAGGAATGGGCGGATCAACCGGCTGGGAGAGGCCAATGCGATCAAACCCCTCTTGGTCTAGAACAGCACTGTTCCGGTCACCCAAGGCGCGAGCAAGCGTCATCTGCTCCGAGGGCAGGGTTAGCATCGGATGTAGATTCAGTTCAACAAATCGATTGATGGGGAGGCGATTTGCCAGCAGCTGAATGGTGCCGCAGGAGTCACGAATTCGCTCATGAACGCAGCCACGCACAGTTTCAACAAGGCGGTCTATGCTGTCGTCGCGCCGTGTCGAACGAGCATCGTGGCGGCCATTAGCTCTAGCGCTGTTGTTCTCATCACCGTCTTGATCGGCGTCAGGATCACTGACCGCTTGGAGCGTTAGATCAAGGGCAACACAAATTTTGTCAAAGTTGTCCCACAGAACGGGCTCACCAGCGATGAGCGCGCGCCGAACCGTCTGCCGGTGAACCTGAGCCGCTCGGCTCAGTCGACTTTGCCACGTATTGGGGCCGTACTGATTTTGTGCAGCACGCAAGGCCCGTTGTTTCCCCTCGGCTGAAAATCTCAGCTTTTTGGAAGCTGGCACATCCTGATCTGTCATCATTACATCGATAACCTGACACCTGATAGTCACTCGGGCTTTTCGGTACATGGCGCTTGCCAGACGCTGCATCCGCATCCACGGGAGTAGATTGGTCCGTGATGTCCCATTTTAGAGGGGTTACACCCCGCAGATTGAGTTTAAGTAAAGTATTGCAAATAATCCAGAACTTTGTCCTGACGACCGGTGTCGTATCAAACCAACACAAGAATAACGTCTTTACGCAATTGGGATAGCGGTAAGCAGCATGACGGTAATCACCGATACTTATCAGTTACGAAAGTGTCGATTATAAGTGTCGATCGATTGTTTGGTCGAGGGTTGCTGAAATCTTTTCGAAAAAATTACCTAATTTTTTTCTACTTTGCGCGAGTCCCATCGGATGAGTGATTCAGCCCACGGGCATGTTGCAAGATCGGTCTAGTGAAACCTGTCGATCGACAATTTTTGACCATTTTGCTGGACAGGGGCTTGAGATATTGGTTTCAGAGACGAAAGGGAGTTGGCGGTAACGCCAACATACCTTGAGTCTCAACACCTGACGTCTACAGCTCTAGTGCAGCACCTGCTTCGTTTTTCACCCAAACGGACAGGACGAGAGGTCGCCAACCTTAACGAATTGTCGCTAGAGCTGTTTTTTCTTTTAGGCTGCATCTGTTTTCCAGTGTCGGAGGACCACTATGACAACTGTCTTACAACAGCCCCAAGCCGAATGGGATCACGCCGAGAATATGACGTGTCCCTACTGCAAGGGGAATCGGATTGTACATCAGGGCAGCCACTACAAATGCATTACGCCGGGATGTTCCTACACCGCTGATGCCGCCGATGGCGAGGCCAGTCGCGCTCCTGGGTTTATGGCCGCTGCGATCGCTGCTTTCATCCTGTTGCTTCTGCTGTAACGCCGACGGGCGATCTGCTGATCTGACAATGTTATTGCGTGCTACCCCCTCATTAAGTTCCTGGAGAGACAAGCTATGAAATCCTCTAACATCTTCTCATCCAACTACTTCCAGTATCAAGAGTCCAACGCGCTGGTGGACAAGGAAATCAACGCCGAGAAGCCAGGCTGGGTCAAGTACAGCGGCTCTTGGTGGCGGGCACGTTGCCTGCAGCCCATCACCCTGCTTCCTGGCACTTCCGTACGCGTAACTGGTCGGCAAGATCTGACGCTTGTCGTCGAGCCCATGCTTCCGGCGATCGCGGCATAACAACGCCCTGACGCCAGAGCTGGAGTGGATCGAGCTTGTGGCCAATCGCTCACAAGGTCTGAGCCAGTAAAGCACAAGCCGATACACCGTCATCTGACGCAGTCCTTTACACTGAGTGGTGCATATCAACACAGTCCACTCGTCAACGACTGCTCACCATGACTGATCACACCGATCAACAGGGCCAAACGGTACTTATCACCGGAGCCAGCAGCGGTATTGGTGCCGCCTGCGCCCTTGCCTTTGCCCAAGCTGGAGCCCGCCTTATTCTCGCCGCCCGCCGGGGCGATCGCCTTCAGGCCCTAGCCCAATCCCTGAAGGATGTTGGCGGCACAACCCATCTCATCGAACTTGATGTGCGCGATCGCGATGCCGTAACCCAAGCGATCGTCGAGCTGCCGTCTGAGTGGCAAGACATCGATATCCTGGTGAACAACGCGGGCCTAAGCCGGGGGCTCGATAAGCTGCATGAGGCGGCGCTTCAGGATTGGGAGGAGATGATCGACACCAACATCAAGGGGCTGTTGTATGTCACACGAGCCGTGGTGCCGGGCATGGTGGCGCGGGGCAAGGGGCACGTGGTCAATATTGGCTCCATTGCTGGTCACGAGACGTACCCGGGGGGCAGCGTCTACTGCGCGACCAAATCCGCTGTTATGGCCCTCACAGAAGGGCTGAAGCTTGATTTATTAGGCAGCCCAATTCGCGTCTCTTCGGTGGACCCAGGGCTAGTGGAAACTGAATTTAGCGACGTGCGCTATCGGGGCGATCGCGATCGCGCCAGCAGCACCTACCAAGGCATGACGCCCCTGACCCCCCAGGACATTGCCGAGATTGTGCTGTTTTGCGCCACCCGTCCGCCCCACGTCAACATCAGCGACATTCTGGTCATGCCTACAGATCAGTCCAGCGCTACCCTTGTGCATCGGCGCAGCGCTGATTCAGCGTAAATTCGGGCGGCACAGTCGGCTCAAATCGCGCTGCCGCAGACGCTGCCGTAACGGTTGGGAAAAGGGCAAAAATTCGGGTGGGTTGTATAGGATAGCACTACTGACGACGACAGGGTAGGCTATCTTGAGTGAGGATATTAAATTGATAGAGTAATAATTTGCCAATGTGGCCTCAGCAATAGATATCTCTCTATGTTCTATCCGCTGATGAGCGCCATTAGGCCAACGCTATTTTCACCACACACCCATAAGAGATTAATTATGACAATGCCATCTTTATCTCGCTCTGACGCTGATGCTCCGGCCTGGGAGAGCCTAAAAAAAGCGATCGCCAACAGTTCAGGCTTCAAGCGGTGGCAGCTTCAGGCTGGCAGAACCGACGACAGCGCCAAGCTAGATGACCGTGTCTTAATCTATTTGCGCGAGACCTTAGAAACTCTGGCGTATTAGCAGGGGCT
>JBARYO010000020.1:0-2979 GCA_049647905.1 Elainellaceae cyanobacterium
ATGCTCGATAGAGGAGCAATCTGCGACCATAGGCTTCGTCGCTTTGGTAAAGGGTAAGCAGGGTCTGTGGCCCCGCGATCGCCGACCCATAGCTGCGCCCGATTCCCCATTCATCCAGCGCCTCTAAGATATTCGCCCTAGTCAAACTCGCCGTCGCCGACCAGAGCTGCATCAACTGCTCATAGCTGCCTGACTCCAGCTGGCTCTAATGGCTAACCTTTCAGACAATTGCTCAAGTAGACCAGCTGATTGACCATGTCTTCAGCTGAACAGTAGTTTACAAGACTCATCAGTCCTCGCACCTGCTCACCAATTGAGTAACGTTGGCGCGGCACCACCACAATGCCTGCATGACTCTTCCCTTGAGTTAGCCATTGAGTATGTAGAAGGCTGAAATCTCTAACATTGAACGTGTATAAGACTCTGCCCTGATCAGCTGCCCAAGCCAACTGATCGACATCGGTGGCCCCGAAGCGATCCGCATCGGCGACCGTTACCACATCTAGCTCAGCCTCCCGAAGCGCGCCCACAAAGGCTTTTCGCATGGCATCTTCATCGATGTACCAACGAAGTTGAGCCATCTATTCAGCTGTTTGCTCAGCCACTAACCTGCATTATTCATGAGGACAGCCAGAGGTGTGGAAAGTGGTTTACCCAGCTTTCATCGGGTGAGTTAGGTGCCGTGAAGCATAGAAACGGCTCAAGTTTGCTGAAAAGTAAGCTGAAATAGGTCTTTTAAGGCGTTTTTAGACACACTCCTCCTATGGGCCGTCATCGTCTAGCTTAAAACCCAAGGCTGAGATTGCATCAGATGGCGAGCCATGCGCCGAAGCTCTGGGGCAAAGGGGGCATAGGCCGCCAACTCGACTAGAACCCGGCGGGTAGAGACGCGCACCCGAGCCGCGATCTTGATGACCGTTGCGCGTAATCGTTCAACCTGGGCCTGGGCCAGCCGAGTGCCGGTGGCCGCATGGCGCAGGCTGAGCATCAGCACATAGGCCGCCTGGGTGAGCAAGAGACGAAATTGATTGGCGACGAACTGGCGACAACTGAGACGTTTGGCCTGCAACCCCAGCTTGAGTTCCTTGATGGGATGCTCACTGGTGGCCCCCCGTTGCACATATACCTGGTCGTAAAGGGTTTGAGGCGGCAGGTCCAGATTGGTGATGACAAAGCGAGGATTGGGACCTTTGGGCAGCCACTCCGCTTTCATCACCAGACGACGGGGATGCTTCCAACTGGCCGCAGCGTAGTAGACATCATCAAACAAGCGGGCTTTGCCAGCCTCACTGAGGCAGGCCACCACCCGAGCTTGCTCCAGCAAGGGTTGGATTTTCCGCTCCAACACCGGATTGCGCCCAAAGCCCATGACATAGCCCACCTGCGACCGCTCACACAGCGATACCAGTTCGGGCAAGGCAAAGCCGCTATCGGCTCTGAGGATAATCGGGACTCCCGGCCAAGCCCGGCGTAATCGCCAGAATGTCCAACGCAAGAGTCCGGCGATTCCCTTACCGGGATGGCTATTGCCCGCGCGCAGTTGGAGCACCAGGGGATACCCGCTACTGGCCTCGTTGAGGAGGACTGGATAGTACATCTGATGACCGTAGTACCCATGAAAAAAGCTCAACTGCTGGTCGCCATAGGTCGGGGCATCCCAACCGTCGATATCCAGCACCACCACCGGCGGGGCTTTGGCATAACTGGCGATAAATTGGTTCATGAACGCGTTTCGAATGCGCCCGTTATCCCGCTTGCTGACGTGATTCTCTAGCCGGGTCATCGTCGGTTGACTCGCCAGCAGGTTTTCTCCCGCCTCCGGCAAGCGTCCACACGCGATCTTGTAAATCGGGTCATGGCGAAGGGTATTGCTATCGTTGGCATCTTCGTAGCCGCCGATGAGTTGATACACCCGTTGGCTCACGAGTTGAGGCAGGCTATGGGTGATTTTAGCGGGGTCGCGCCACTCCTCAATGCAGTCGGCTATCTGGGCTGACACCCCAAGACGCTCATCAGCCTGGCGCACCAGCAGAATGCCCGCATCTGAACTCAGTTCGAGGTCTGAAAATTGAACCTCGAGCCGACGGGGTTGGTAAAAATCGAAGGGCAGTTCCGTTTCACGCGCTGTCATGGCAAAATACAGGCACTTAATTGGTTGAAGAGCCTGATTCTAAAGCGGTTCAGGCTCTTTTTTCTGTACCTCTCTTACCCTTCGTGAATAATCCAGGCTAAGCGAATTGAGGGAAGCCCAGACGGTATCCTATCGAACACGTGACCGAGCGCACATGTTGCGGTTAAATGCCCAAGGGCTGAACGTGCCAGCCATCGCTGAGATCTTTCAGTGTCATCAACATACGGTCAGAGCGACCCTGAGGCGATGGGAGAGCGATGGACTCGGTGGACTGTGGGAAGCCCCAGGCCGGGGTGCAAAACCCAAGTGGCAGCCGTCAGACCTTGAGTATCTAACCGAGTGCCTGGACCAAGAGCCTAGAACCTATACCAGTGACCAATTAGCTCAAAAGCTCAAACAGGAGCGCTTGGTAGACTTGAGTGGAGACCGATTGCGGCGATTGCTCAAAAAAAAGATATCGGTGGAAACGGACCCGACACAGCCATAAGCGGAAGCAAGACCCCGTCAAGAAAGCCCTCAAACAGGCGGACCTAGATACCCTGGTGCTGGCGGCTGAGGAGGGTCTAGTCGATATCAAATACTTGGATGAAGCGGGCTTTTGCCTTTGGAGTCCCGTCAGCTACAGCTACAGTCCGATTGGAGAGCAAAAACGGATGGAGCAAACACCGACTCGCCATGGACGTCGCATTAGCATTTTAGGCTTGTGGCAACCGGGAGAAGGCTTTGAGTATGCCCTCTCTCAAGGTGGCTTTAAGGGGAAAAGCTACATTGAGGTGATGGATTGGGTCGCGCAGAAGGCCTCACACACCTTGGCCCAGACAGGTCGCATCACCGTCATTGTGCAGGAT
>JBARYO010000021.1:0-1899 GCA_049647905.1 Elainellaceae cyanobacterium
CGAATTTCTTCCCCCTTGGGGTCAGCACCGCCTTTGATTTTCTGGCCGACATCTTTGCCCACGGCGTTGCCTTGGGCCTGCAGCTCAGAGCGCGTCGTCTCCAGTTCCCGCTGCTTCTGGTCAAGCGTCAATATAGGGGCAAGGTCATATCCACGTCCCCGCCGGTTGAGGCGCTGCTGCACAGCGTCTGGATTCTCTCTAATCTGACGAATATCTAGCACAAGCGTCCCCTACAGCAACACACAATTTTCGTTAACAGGATAAGCCAAATCATGACCCTGCGGCTAAAATGCCGAGGCAATCAGACCACCCAAGCGGTTAAAACGGCAGACTATCGGTCCATGGGCAGCGCTGCACGATAAATTCGCAGGGCAAAATGCAGGTGCGATCGTCTAGCTCTTCGGTCTCTTGGAGGCGGAGCACAAGCCACAGCGAAAATCCGATTGTTTCGCCCTCCTCCAGCTTCTTAACGCTAACCAGGGGCTTTTTAGGCTTAAGTCCGCTGCCGTCTTTCACGAGGGCATCTTCCGCCGTAATCGTCTCTTGAATCACTTGTCCGGGGGGAATGGGGCTAAACACCTGGGAAGAGATGCTCATTTCTGAGTCCTTGTAGGGGCTGAGACGAATAACGCGGCGCGATCGCCCCCGAGCGTCGGTAAAAGTGCTGCGGTCCCAGTCAACAAAGACGGCCCGCTCTAGCTTGTTGGCAATAACCACCGTCAGCGCTTTGGGCTGTTCTGCTAAGGGATAGCGGCCCGGTAGCGCAAATGATATTCCTAGCCTGCCCGACAAATTGCACCCCTTGAGAGCCTCCTGCAAGCTGTCTTTGTTAAAGGCAATCGTCGACATTTTATTCATTGAGGCGATCGCCCGCTGCAGTACCAAAACAACGGTGATGGTATAGACAACTAAAATAATGAGGTCAAGCTGGTTCATCCACAGCCCTCGGACGCATTCGACAGGTACATCAGTAACGTTACCCTATCTGGCACTATCCGTAACGTCTAAGGACGGTCTAGCTTCAACCGTCTTGTCCGGCTCTGGGGCTCTCAAAAAGGGCAGACTCGCCCCATAGACCAAGCTGCTCACCACCACCCCCGGCAGCACCTCATATACATCAGCAGAGAGGTGTAGCCCAATGCGCCACACAAGCGCGGCTCCGATGCCGCTCAACATCATCGCCACGGCGATCGCCCCATTCAACGGCCACCCCATCACCCGCACCACCATCACCGTTCCCAAGCTTGCCGCTAGCGCGGCCCAAGCAAAGGTCACTAGCGCAAAGACGTTGTCGGTGCTCACCAGCGCAATACCCAGCACCACAGCCACCATCCCCAAGGTGCCTAACTTAGCCGCTCGATACGTGTCCTCGACTTCGGGCAGAACATCTTGAGTGAGGGCGGCAGAGCAGGATAGCAGCTGCGCATCAGCCGTGGAAATGGTGGCAGAGAACAGCCCCACAAGCACCAGCCCCACCATAAGAGCCGGCAGCACGGTTATTGCCAGCTGCGGCAGCGCCATCTCTGCATCTCCAGAAGCTAGGGCCGGAAGCAGGGCGCGGGCCGCTAAGCCCACCACCACCGCCGCTACGGAAAATAGGGTGCTGAACAAAATATAGATATTGCGCGCCGTACCAACCCCCTCGGCGGAATCGATGGCCATGGCCCGTACCATAATGTGGGGTTGCCCAACGACACCGAAGCCAGAGACAGTCCAGGCCAGCACAAAGGGAGCTACGCCAAAGGCCAAGCCAGATGGAACGAGGCTTACTAAGCTGGAATCAATGCTGTGGAGCTGATGCCACAGACCGTGCGGTCCACCACTGGTGGCGATCGCTACTCCGGCTAATACCATCATGGATACCATCATCAGGATCGACTGCACCGACCCAACCCATAT
>JBARYO010000022.1:0-2384 GCA_049647905.1 Elainellaceae cyanobacterium
GTCTGTGCTACAAGATCCCCATGTGATGGCCTGGTATGAGGCGGCCTGTCAAGAGACCGCCGTCATCGAAGAGGAAGAAGTGGGGTGCTAGCTTGCCTTCGCTTCAGGATAGGTGGGAAAATCGACGTAGCCGTCAGCCTCGAAGGAATACCACACCGATTGATCGGCGGTGTCTGCTAAGGGCCAGCCGTTGGCAAAGCGCTCCACTAGATCAGGGTTGCTGATATAGTGGCGACGAAAGGCAATCATGTCGGCATGGCCTTGAGCGATCGCATCCTCGGCGGTATCTTGGCTGTAGCCACAGTTGCCAATCAGCGTTCCGTCAAACACCTTACGAAACTCAGGCAGCGTCATAGGCTCCCCCAACTCATGGAAGCCAAAGGCTAGGCCATCCATTACATGCAGGTAGGCCAATCCGTAGGTATTGAGCTGCTGGGCGACGTAGGTGTAGGTCTCTCGGTAATCTGGCGAGCCCATGTCGTTGAAGGCTCCATTGGGGGAGAGCCGCACGCCGACGCGGCCAGCGGGCCATACCGTCAGCACGGCCTCAACGATTTCTTTGAGAACCTGGTAGCGGGCTTCAATGGAACCACCGTAGCGATCGCTGCGATGGTTTGTTTTAGACTGCAGAAACTGGTCAATTAGGTAGCCGTTGGCGCTATGGATCTCTACGCCGTCAAAGCCCGCCGCCTTAGCCCGCTCTGCCGCCAGGCGATAGTCCTCGACGACGCCGGGGACTTCCTCAGTTGTCAGGGCACGGGGGGTTTCATAGGGCTCTTTCCCTTTGGGTGTGTGAATCTCATCGCCGTTGAGCTTGATGGCCGAGGCCGACACGGGCAACGCTCCCCCATGAAAGCTAGAGTGGGAGGCGCGTCCGCAGTGCCACATCTGTAGGAACATCTGCCCCCCAGCCTCGTGGACCGCGTCTGTGACCTGCTTCCAGGCTTGGGCCTGCTCATCAGAATAAATCCCAGGGGACTGGACCCAGCCAATGCCCTGCTTGGAGACTACAGTCGCTTCGGAAACAATTAATCCGGCTGAGGCGCGCTGCTTGTAGTATTTGGCCATCAGCTCATTGGGAATCCGGTCTTCTCCGGCACGCGATCGCGTTAGGGGAGCCATGACGACGCGATTGGTCAAGTCTAAATCGTTGAGTTTGAATGGGCTAATAAGGTTGGGCGTGCTGGTCATGACTTAGGGTACTAAAAGATGGTTGATGAACGAATACAGCGACAATTCTAGCGATCATGGCGGGATGATGGCTGTCTACTGCTCGTCGAAGTGCGGTTGAATCACCAACAATCAGCTGGGTTTCGGACCCACAGCGTACAATAGGACATCAGTCTCATTAAAATGAGCTAATACCCTGAACTAATATCTCCTATGACCACGCGCCGCATTACCGATATCCTCAAACACGGGCAACCCGATGAGACTGCCACAGTTCAGGGCTGGGTGCGCACCAAGCGAGAGCTAAAAGAATTCGCCTTTATCGAAGTCAACGACGGCTCAGCCATGACCGGACTACAGGTCGTGGTCAACCGGGATCTACCGGATTACGAGACGCTTAAAGACGTTACGACTGGGGCGTCTGTTGAGGTGACCGGTTGTTTGGTTCCCTCTCCCGGTAAAGGTCAGCAGATTGAAATGCAGGCCCAGGCGCTAACGGTTTATGGTACTGCCGACCCGGAAACCTACCCACTGCAAAAGAAGCGCCACTCGTTTGAGTTTCTGCGCACCATTGGCCACCTCAGAGCCCGCACCAACACAATCGGCGCGGTGATGCGCGTGCGCAGCGCTTGCGCCACGGCGATTCATCAGTTTTTTCAAGAGCAGGGATTTCTCTGGATTCACACACCAATTATTACCGCGAGCGACTGTGAAGGAGCGGGGGAAATGTTTAGCGTCACTAGCCTAAATCTAGGCCAGGTGCCCCTGACGAAGGGTGATGGTCAAGTGGTGGACTACAGCAAGGACTTTTTTGGCCGTCCGGCCTACCTAACCGTAAGCGGTCAGCTTGAGGCTGAAATCATGGCTACGGCTTTTACGAATGTCTACACCTTTGGCCCCACCTTCCGGGCTGAGAATTCCAATACCTCTCGCCACCTTGCTGAATTCTGGATGGTGGAGCCTGAGATGGCCTTTTGTAATCTGGATGGCAATGTGGCCCTAGCAGAAGCGTTCCTCAAGTATGTGTTTCGCTATGTCTTTGAGCATTGCCCTGAGGATATGGAGTTCTTCAACAAGCGCATCGACAATACGGTGCTAGAGACGGCGGACCAAATCATCACTAGTGAGTTTGAGCGCATTACCTATACTGAGGCGGTGAGACTGCTTGAAAAGAGCGATCGCACCTTCGAGTTTCCAGTGGCTTGGGGCATCGA
>JBARYO010000023.1:0-1593 GCA_049647905.1 Elainellaceae cyanobacterium
CCACTACTATGGGGTGCTCGTTGCCCAAGGGAGCCGCCCTGAGGAGCTAATGCTCTCCGCCCACATCGATCGCCATGGCCTTCTGTGCACCGGCCCTAACGAATTTCAATACGCGGCGTTTGTGGCGGGAAACAAAGGGGAGCTGACCGGCGATTCGGTGTCGGAGCAGATGCTCAACACCATTGAGCACCGCTTTCAAGATCAGCGGGTGCAGGCTAATCAGCCCTATACCGGAGCCTACATTGGGCAGGGCACTATTACAAACTCATACATCTGCCCAGAGCGGCACAATTTGATCTTTGAGGTGGACGGTTTAGAGCACCTGCAGCCGGCAACGCCCATCGCCTTTTTAGATCGCCTACGGTTCGACGGCGGCTACATTTCGGCCCAGCTCGACAACGTCATCAGCGCCGCCATGATCATCTACCTGTTCCGCTGCGGATTTCAGGGTACCGCGCTATTCACCGCTCAAGAGGAATCGGGCCGCAGCTGGCGTCATGCCCTATCCTGGTTTCAGCGAAACCAATCGACCACCCAAAGGCTGATTGCCCTCGATACCAGCCCGTATCACAACCGGGAGGCCGCCGATGTGCAGCAGGTGGTTCTGCGCCGTAAGGATGCGAGCGCGGATTTCGCCGAGGGAATAACCCAGGAGCTGGCCGATCGGTGCGAGAAATTGGACATCACCTACAGCTATAAAGACGACTACATCAACGCTCAAAACCAGACCCGAACCAGACCCTATTCTATGGGCCGGACTGAAATGGGCCGTATTATTGCCGCGACCAATGGCGCGATTAACGGCACGACGCTGCAAATCCCAACGACGGACTACCACACGGCAACCGAGACAGCGTCGCTGGCGTCCGTGGCCGCCATGCTGCGACTGCTGAAATCCTACATTGGCTAAAATTTTGGCCAACTGGCTGTCGTCACCATTGTGGCTACTGCACCAAATGGGCTTCCTTGAACCCCTGAACATCTTTCAGCGATGAACCGCCATCAAGATTTTTGATGACGCTAAAGCTACCGTCAGTTTCTAGAATCACAGCGGCAACCTGGGTAATATCGCCAATACCTCGGCTCCGAACCGATGCCAGAACTTCTCCCTTGGCAACTCGCTCCTGGGTGAGCGCCTGCTGCTGAAATTCTCCGTTATAGAGGAGAAGTGTTGGCTCTGCTTTAATCAGATGTTGAATCACAGAAGAGCCGGTAGCAACTCGCGTAATGATGAATTGATACAGGACGAGTAAGCCGAAGCTCAAACAGCCTTGGGCCAAGGATGTTGTCTTTGTCAGCATCAAGGAGGCTAGGATTGAGCCGAACGCAATCGTGACGACAAAGTCAAAGGAATTCCACTTTGAGAGGGTGCGCTTTCCCGAAATACGCAGCAGAAAAATGATGACGATATAGCCCAACGTGCCAACAATGGCCGTGTGCGCCAGCGATTCCCAGTCGTTAAACATAGCATCCCAACTCAATAACAGTGCCTATATGTAGGGAGCAATATAGCAGTATCTGCAGCCGTTTCTATCATTCCTGGGAGTTGGATAAGTAGAAGGCCATAAATAAACGACGCTACTTGGGGGTTCG
>JBARYO010000024.1:0-4846 GCA_049647905.1 Elainellaceae cyanobacterium
CCATTTTGCCCCACCCAGATGGTGTTGAGTTCCGATTCAATATCGTCAAGCGAAATATCTTTAGGTTCTTGTAGCGTAACCAGTGGAGTAGTCATAGACATGATTTAGGTAGTATAGGCAGCAAACATCACAGACTAAATCAGCGCTACAGTCTGCGCCAGCGGCGACCGTCGCGGTTGAGCAGCAATTCTGCTTCCACCGGCCCCCATGTGCCCGCTTCGTAAAGAGGAACCACCTCGGCAGGGGCCGGGGCATCCCACACCTGCAGCAACGGCGTTAGAATCCGCCAGGATCCTTCCACTTCATCACCCCGCGTAAACAGAGTTTGATCGCCAAGCATGCAATCGATTAAAAGGCGACTGTAGGCATCGGTATTTGCCTGTCCAAAAGCGGCATCGTAGCGAAAGTCCATATCCACGGTGCGGGTGCGCAGCGAATTTCCCGGCGTTTTTACCTCAAATCGGAGGGAGATGCCCTCGTTGGGCTGGATGCGCATTGCCAAGATATTGCGGTTCACCTGCCGCGTCGCGGACTGGAACATCAAAAATGGGACTTCTTTAAAGTGGATCGAGATCTCAGTCACCTTTTTCGGCATACGCTTGCCGGTTCTGAGATAGAACGGAACTCCCTTCCACCGCCAGTTGTCCACTAGCAGTTTCAGCCCCGCATAGGTCGGCGTTGTTGATGATTCGCTTGCACCCTCCTCACTACGATAGCTAGGAACCTGTTTATTTCTCATCCAGCCCGAGGTGTACTGACCCCGCACAGCAGATAAACCCAGATCCTCAATGTCCGCTAAACGGGTCGCCTGAATCACTTTTACCTTCTCATTGCGGATGGCGTCGGCGTTGAGGGAGTTGGGAGCCTCCATGGCCACCAGACAGAAAAGCTGCATCAGATGGTTCTGCACCATATCGCGTAGGGCTCCCGCAGTCTCGTAATAGCCTGCGCGTCCCTCAAGTCCGACGGTTTCTGCCACAGTGATCTGGACGTGGTCTACAAACTGGCGGTTCCATAGCGGCTCGAAAATGGCGTTGGCGAAGCGGAAAACCAGCAGGTTCTGGACGGTCTCTTTGCCCAAGTAATGGTCAATGCGGTAGATCTGCTCTTCCGGGCAGACCTGGCGCACGACACGGTTAAGCACCTGAGCCGATGAAATATCGTGGCCAAAGGGCTTTTCGATGACGAGGCGCTCTTTCTCGGGGTCAGTTAGCATACCGGCAGCACCCAGCTGCTGGGTCGCCTCCGCAAAGAACCGGGGCGCAACGGACAGGTAAAATACTCGATTGCCCCGCGTGCCGCGAACACCATCGAGTTCTTCAAGGAATGCCTTGAGCTTCTGATAGCTCTCCTGTTCGTCGATATTACCGGAGCAGTAAAACAGCCCTTTAGCAAAGTCTTCCCAGAGCGCTTCAGAGCCAATACCGCCGCCGTACTGTTCTACACCCTCTTTGAGGTGAGCGCGAAAGTAGTCGTGATCCCAGTCTCGCCTGGCCACCCCGACAATCGTCAATTCGGGGGGAAGGCGGCGCTCCCGGCGCATTTGGTAGAGGGCCGGGACTAGCTTACGCTGGGTCAAATCCCCCGAGCCGCCGAAGATAACTAGGATCTGCGGCGCGGGTATGCGATCTTGCTGGAGACCAACGCGCAGGGGGTTTTCGAGCAAATTTACCATATTGAAGTCGGGTTAGATGAGCAGGTTAAGCGATTAGCGTGAAATAGCCTGCAGCTCAACTGAAACTATAGCGTTGACTACTGCGGCAATTATGTAGCGGATGCATCTTGGTCGAGGCGGATCCGCTCTTCGATGAACGACTCAACGAGTTCGACGTTTTCGCGGCTGCCGATAATGAGCGGCGATCGCTGGTGAAGCATTGTCGGAACAGCGTCCATCACCGGCTGGGTTCCGGTGCTGGCTCGTCCACCTGCTTGCTCAGCGAGAAAGGCCAAAGGCGCTGTTTCATAGAGCAGCCTCAGCTTTCCTTCCGGCTGCTTCGTTGTTCCAGGATAGAGAAATATCCCACCCTGAAATAGAATACGGTGGAAGTCTCCCACCAAAGCGCCGCTGTAGCGGGCGGAATATCCCTCATGGCGGTGCATGTAGCGAATGTAGTCTCGAATGGATTCGTCCCACTGCCAGAAGTTGCCTTCATTGGCGCTGTAAATTGGGCCATGGGAGGGAATCTGAATGTTTTCCTTATAAAGGATAAACTCCCCCAAGCTGGGATCTAGGGTAAAGGCATGGACGCCGCTGCCGATAGAATATATCAACATGGTGCTAGGCCCATAGAGGATATAGCCCGCTGCTATCTGCTTGTGGCCATCCTGAAGCAGATCTTGAGCCGTGCCATCTAGATCCTCCCCCTCCTGTCGCCGGACCGCAAATATTGACCCCACGTTGAGATTAATATCGACGTTGGACGATCCATCAATGGGGTCGTAGAGCAGGGTATAGCGTCCAATAGGGCAGTTTTCAGGAATATAGTAGGGCTTCTCCATTTCCTCCGAGGCAAGGCGGCATACGACACCACTTTGCTTGAGAACGGAAATAAACACGTCATTGGCATAGATATCCATGCGCTTGACGGCTTCCCCCTGGACATTGGTCCGCCCCGTAAAGCCAAGGGCATCCTCAATCAATCCCGCCCGCGTGAGTCGACGCGCAACCATTTTGCCCGCTAGAGCAATACGGTCCATCAAAATGCTCAAATCTTGATCATCCTTTGCAACGTCTTGTAGGTGTTGTAAAAGATGACGAGACAATGTCGTTGTGTCTCGGTCTAAACCGTGTTGTTCGGTTGACTCCTGTTCCTGCTGTTGAGCCATTAGATATCCTTCCTCATTGTGCTGTGCATCGATACATCAACCCTTGCAGCTCTTCAGACAATCCGAATTAACGCCCAATGAGAGTAGTGCTCAGTGAGATCCTCAAAAGTGCTAGCAGACCACCAGATATCGCTGTACGGCGCTTTCGAGGAGAGACGGATGCTGGAATACTGCGGGTGGAACTGCCGGTATGCGGTGGCCTAGAACGTACTTCTCATCTTAAGGAGGTGATTTGGCATTGGCTCAGAAGTTTAAGACTAGCTATAGACTGTTGGTCACAGTATGCCTGAAACAGTATCCCTGAAATAGGTCAACAACTAGGTCAACATCAAGCATTATCTCCGCGATCGCGATCGCCCATTCCGCCCGCACTGCCGGAAGACTACCCATCCCTGAAAAATATGCTAGGCTTATGTTCAGGTGATATCAAATCAGGCTTGTCCTGGTGGTTGACCCAAAATTGTCGTTTAGTAAGTCTAGGAGGCGATGCCCATGCAAGAGAGTAGTATACCAACGGGTCTGATGGTTGAGGTAGTCTGGCTGCGTGCCAGGGCTGTACGCTAACCAATCAGTGTTCCTTCTCTTGAAGGCTTGCTGGGATCGGTATTAGGGTTCCTCCTGGCAGTCAAGTTTCAATCTGATGACCCACTAGACCGCTCCTATCCTTGGCGCTGACTCAATGGCTTTAAGCCGTAGGTTGGCTCCCCCGATAGGAGCGGATAGCTTTTTAAAGGGGGGTTGCGCTGGCCTTTGCCGCCCGTGTAACGATGCAATCTCCCGTTGACGTCCCATTGTTCAGCGATCGCGTCGAGAACGATACCTCCCTAAACGAGACTGAGATCGGTGGCCTAGCTGGTGATGGATCCCTGTTCGGCTGCCATCTATCTCAGTTTTCACAATTTCCTCACAATTTCCTGGCCTTAATGCGTTACGGATACGAGAAATTTCTGCTAATCTTACATATAGGTTAACTGAACTCTTATCGAGTTCTAACGCCTTTTCGCTCGATTCGATACTTGTCTTAAGGTGTGAGGACAATTGTGATGCTATCTAGAATGTTTTTGAAGTCTGCGCTTGTTGCACCAGCACTGCTGGGTGCCATGGTTGCTATGCCAACCTCTGCGATCGCTTCCGAGCTTGAGCAGGGCGACATGACCCAGCTCAACCAGTACGCCGCTGAAGGTGAAGAGAGTTCTCTTTCCCAGGTGACGTCTGTTTCCCAGCTGTCTGACGTACAGCCCACTGACTGGGCGTTTCAGGCACTGCAAAATCTAATTTCTCGCTACGGTTGTATCGCGGGCTACCCCGACGGCACCTACCGTGGCTTTACGGCACTGAGCCGCTATGAGTTCGCTGCCGGTCTAAATGCTTGCTTGAACAACATCACGGCTAACCTGGACCAAATCCAGCTTAACCAGCAAGATATTGCGACGCTAAACCGCCTGCAGCAGCAGTTCGCCGCTGACTTGGCAACCCTGCGCGGTCGTGTTGACTCCCTCGAAGCTCGCACCGCTGAGCTTGAGGCCAACCAGTTCTCCACAACAACTAAGCTGAACGGTGAGGTTATCTTCGCTCAGCAGTTTGTGTTTGACAACGACCCTGTATTCGAAGACGACCAAGCAACCTTTGGTTATCGGGTTCGGATGAACTTCGACACCAGCTTCACTGGCGAAGATCGTCTGCGGACTCGCTTCCAGGCTCGTGACCTTCCCGACGTTGATGGCGATCCTGTAGGTCGCTCCTTCTCCGGCGGCGGCGGTGGCGACTTTGTCCTAGACGACTTGGTCTACACCTTCCCCCTCGGCCCTGCTGAAATCGTTGTCGGTGCTAACAGCATCTCCGGCGATGACTTTGTAGCGAGCACCATCAGCCCACTGGACAGCGCTAGCAGCGGTTCCGTTTCTGACTTTGGCTTCCCTGCGCAGTACAGCATCGCTGTTCCTGGCGACGCTGGTTTGGGTGCGGTTGTTCAGCTTACTGACTTCCTGAGCTTCGACTTCGGCTACTCCGCTGGTGACGC
>JBARYO010000025.1:0-5774 GCA_049647905.1 Elainellaceae cyanobacterium
GCGAACCCCAAGTAGCGTCGTTTGTTTATGGCCCCTTACTTATTAACGACCCTTGACGCTGGTATTTGGACGGCTCTTAACGGGTGGTTACAGTACGGTTTGAACCAGGGGTCGAAAAACTGGCACGAGTTTTTGATGGCTTACCACCAACGTTGGAAACGCTTCGACACCGTAGTGCTTCCCTGGCTTTAGAGGGAAAATAGGCCCGGTGAGTGGCACCCAAACGCCACCTGCGGCCTGGACAATCACCCAGACAGCAGCAATATCCCAAATTTTTGGAGTTGCCTCTACGCCACCCAGGGCAATGCCAGCCGCCACCAGCAGTAAGTTGTAGGTCGCCACCCCCAGCATCCTGACTTTGCAGGGAAATGGGCGTTCTTGGTTTAAGACAGCGGTGCTGCGGGCACAGATGCTGAAAAACTGCGACGAGGAGGGCTCCGCCTCAATAGCGTGGATGGGCTGACCATCTTTGAAGGCTCCCGCAGGCATTTCGAGGCCGGAATCCCCTGGCCAGTAGCCGTAAAACGACTGACGCGCCGGGGGGAGCGCCACATAGCCAAAGACCGGCGTCCCTTTATACAGTAGCCCCAAGGAAATGCCCCACAGCGGGATGCCTCGGGTGAAGTTGGTGGTTCCATCAATGGGATCAATAATCCAACACCAGTCCGTATCGGGAAAGATGTGCTTTGTCTCTTCACTGATCACCCCATGGGTCGGAAATTCTTGAGCGATCGCCCGCCGAATTTCCTCGTCAGCCCATTGGTCGCAGCGGGTCACCAAACTGCCATCCGCCTTTTGGCTAGCCTCAACGGTGCCAGAATCCTTGAGAATTTGCTTACCTACCCGGTCAGTTGTTCCTTGCGCAAAGGTCAAAACCTGGGACCAAAATTCCATAGACTGCGTTCCAATGGTTAATCTAAATCGCTGGTGAGCACCAGCGCGATCGCCTCGCGGGCGTTGTCCTGAAACTCTTTGACGTTGACGCGCTGCAGCAGCGTCACGGCAACAATCATCCCCACAGCTTGGGCCGCAAACACTAGGGCATAGGCGGGAAATAGATCCGCCTCTGTAACAGGGGCACCGTTGATTAGTCGCAATAGACCCCGGCCCACATCCAGTACCGCGCCGCCAGCTACCGTTGCCGTCGCCCGGGCGATCGCCTGAGCCAGCCCCCAGGCCCCAATGAAGGTGCCTGCCGTTTCTGCCGCCGTCAAATCCAGCATCAGGCTAATGGCCCCATTGGTGGTGATGCCTGCCCCGATGCCAAACAGAAACACCGCCAGCTGCAGCACCTTTGGGTTCTGGGTAAACCCAGCCAAAATAATCAGCCCAAAGCAGCCTGCTGTGATCAGACAGCCCAGCCGCGTGGTGCGCTGTTTCCCCAACCTGGGTACCACGAAAAACCCTGTGGTACTAATGCCCAATAATGTCCCCATACCCCAGTAGGCGTTTAGCTTCGTGGTCTCAGAAATGGCCATGCCGAATACCTGTCCGCCGTAGGGCTCAAGTACGGCCTCCTGCATAAACAGGCTCACGGTCATGACCAGCAAAAAGGTAAAGAAAATGCCGGTTTGACGGCTGGCGGTCAACACTCGCAGGGCGCGGCCCAGGGTAATCTGGTCTTCCCGGTCCGTGAGGGTGGAGCGGCTGCGGTAGCGGGAGTAGCGGTGCTCAATGCCCGCCGTGGCGGCGATCGCAATCACAAGCACCACCACGGGCACCGTCATAAAGAGCCGGTTCACTGCGGCTTGAACAACGTCTAAGGGCGTATCTAAAGCCAGCTGCTTGAGCAGAACGCTGCTGATGATAGCGCCGATGACGATGCCCACCATCAGCATAGACCAGACGCTGCCCACTAAGCGGGAGCGGTTGTCTTCGTCAGATACATCCACCAGCAGGGCGGCGAAGGGAGTAGAACTGGCGCTGAGAGAGAGCCCGTATAGCGCAAACACCAGCCCCAGCAGCGCTAGCCAACCGTAGGTGATGGCCGACCAGCCCGAGGCAATCAAGCTGTCGTTGAGCTGCCAAATCACCTGCACCGCCACAAACGCCGCCAGGGTAAACAGCGTCGTCCCGATCCAAACGTAGCCTGTGCGGTGGTGCCCCAGAATGGGCTTGGCGTCCGAGAGCTGCCCGAACCATAGCCGAGCCGGGGCCACAAACTGATGCATGGCGATCGCCCCAGCGGCAAGCAGTGCTGGCACTTTCAATTCGTCAATTAGAATGCGGTTTAACACCCCTAGGGTCAGCACCGACATAATGCCTAACCCCATTTGGAACAGCCCTAGCCGAAACATGGTTATGGCCGTAATGCGGGGCGGAGCGCCGTTGCTGGAGGATGCGTCAGGGATAGACATGGGCAACTCGAACGTCAACTAATTTCAATGCGGTAATTTTCGATGACGGGATTGGTCAGCAGCTGGTCACACATTTTGTCAATTTGCTGCTCTGCCGTCTGTGGGCTATCTGCGGCTACCGACAGCTCGATATATCTGCCAATGCGGACATCCTCAACCTGCTCAAAGCCAAGCTGATGAAGTCCAGAGCGAACCGCCGTGCCTGCTGGATCTAAAACCGAAGGGCGCAAAGTAATGTAGATTTGGGCTTGATATTGTTTCACAGGATATCGATCCACACAACGGTTGACATTATTTGGGACACTGGAGAGGCCAACTGCCCCAACGATGATGACCCATCTGACTCTAAAATGAAACGGACCCGGAGCCAAGAGCAGGTTTTGCGGCTGCTGAAGCTGATGAAGCGGGCAGTCTCCGCCCAGGAGCTTTACGTTGAGCTGCGGAACCACAACATAACCATGGGGCTAGCCACAGTATATCGGGCACTTGACGCCCTTAAGCTAGATGGCTCCCTGCAGGTGCGGACTTTAACTAACGGGGAAGCACTGTACAGCCTGACCCAGGAGGATCACCATCACCTCACCTGCTTACGCTGCGGCGCATCGTTACCCATTGACGAATGCCCAGTCCACGAGCTGGAGGAACGGCTTAACCACGATTATCAGTTCAAAGTCTACTATCACACCCTTGAGTTTTTTGGCCTTTGTACAAGCTGCCAACCGTAGCCCCGATTGGACGAATCCAATTCGGCAAGTTCTACAGATGACCCGGCCCCTCTTACGGCGTCCTAAGCTACCGTTGTAATACCCTGGCTGCTTAAACACGAACGACTATGGCTACCGCATCTTCTGACCAGACCCCGCTGCTCATTCTTGTCGATGGCCACTCTCTAGCATTCCGGTCTTACTTTGCCCACAGCCGTGGGCCTGACGGTGGTCTTCGGACTTCCACTGGCATTCCCACCAGCGTCTCCTATGGCTTCCTGCGATCGCTTTTCGATATGCTGCAGGCGGAAGCCCCAACCCATGTCGCCGTGGCCTTTGATATGGGAGCGCCCACCTTCCGTCACGAGGCCGACAAAGATTACAAGGCAGGGCGTCCTGATGCCCCTGAAGATTTCTTGCCTGATCTGAAAAATCTTCAGGCTGTTCTAGCGACGCTAAACATCACCATGCTGGCCGCTGAGGGATACGAAGCGGACGATATCATCGGCACGCTGACCCGGCTGGGGAGCCAAGCGGGGTATCGCGTTAAGATCCTCAGCGGCGATCGCGACCTGTTCCAGCTTGTGGATGACGACAAGGGGGTCAGCGTCCTGTATCTGAGCAGCACCTTTGGACCTAGGGCCTCTGCAGGGGCAATGGAAATTCAAGAGCAGCAGGTTGTTGAGAAGCTGGGCATTGCGCCGTCCCAGGTGGTTGATTACAAGGCGCTGTGCGGTGACTCATCTGACAATATTCCTGGCGTCAAAGGGGTGGGGGCCAAAACCGCCGTTAAGCTGCTGCATCAGTTTGGGACGCTAGAGGCGCTCTACAACTCATTGGATGAGATCAAAGGTGCCGCCCGGAAGCGGCTGGAGGCGGGGCAAGACTTGGCCCGGCATTCCCAGTACCTGGCTCAGATTCACCTCAATGTTCCTATTGACGCCGCAGTGGAGCAATGCAAACTAGAGACGTTTGAGTCCTCTCAACTCACCCCGTTGCTAGAAAAATTGGAGCTGCGTCAGTTTCTCAAGTCCATCCCCCGCCTACAGCAGATCTTTGCAGGACAGGCGGTGGAAGAGGCCCAGCCCGCCGAGGTGGGGGAGGCTCTATTGGCTGCGCCAGCCGATGAGGAAACCTGGTTCTACAGCGCCGCTGATACGGAAGCCAGCGATGCCGTCCAGTCCGCAGCGATCGCCCCACAAGTTATTGATACGCCCCAGGCGCTAGAGGCGCTCCTCACCACGCTGAAGACCTGCACAGATCCTAAGGCTCCTGTCGCCTGGGATACGGAAACCACGGCCCTAGAGCCCCGCGATGCCAAATTGGTGGGCTTGGGCTGCTGTTGGGGAACAGATCCGGATGCGATCGCCTACATTCCGCTGCACCACCAAGAAGGCCGCTGCTTACCCCTCGCGGATGTCCTAGAGATCCTGCGCCCTGTCCTAGAGAGCGCCGACTATCCCAAAGTGCTGCAAAATGCCAAATTCGACCGCCTGATTTTGAGAGCGCAGGGCGTCGACTTAGCGGGGGTGGTGTTTGACCCCATGTTGGCCAGCTACGTTCTCAACCCCGACGCTAGCCACAATCTAACGGACTTGGCCCTGCGCTATCTCAACATGTCCACCCAGAGCTATAGCGATATTGTTCCTAAGGGTAAAACCATCGATTGCCTTAGCGTGGAGAAAGTGGCCCAGTACTGCGGAGAAGATGCCTACATCACCTTCCTGCTGGTGGACCCGCTGAGGCAAGAGTTGGCAACAGTGCCCGATCTGCAGCAGCTGCTCGAAACCGTTGAGCTGCCCTTGGAACCTGTGTTGGCAGAGATGGAGTACTGCGGCATTCTGATCGATACGGCATATCTTAAGGGCCTTTCGACGACGTTGGGCAAAGACTTGGCTGCCCTAGAGCAGCAGGCCTACCAAGATGCAGGGACAGAATTCAATCTAGGCTCGCCGAAGCAGCTGAGCGAGCTACTGTTTGATACCTTGGGCCTTGACAAACGCAAGTCGCGCAAGACAAAGACGGGCTATTCAACCGATGCGGCAACGCTGGAAAAGCTCCAGGGTGACCACCCTGTCATCGATGCAATGATTGAGTACCGCACCCTGTCTAAGCTGAAGTCAACTTACGTTGACGCCCTGCCCGATCTGGTTCGCGCTGATACCGGGCGCATCCACACCGATTTTAACCAGGCGATTACGACAACGGGACGGCTCTCGTCGTCTAACCCCAACCTGCAAAACATCCCCATTCGCACTGAGTTTAGCCGTAAAATTCGGGCGGCATTTGTGCCCCAGCCGGGATGGCAGCTGGTGGCGGCAGACTACTCCCAAATTGAGTTGCGGATTCTGGCCCACCTTAGCCAAGAACCCGTATTGATTAATGCCTATCAGAACAACGACGACGTGCATCGTCTGACGGCGCGCCTGCTGTTTGAGCGGAATGAGATTACGGCAGACGAGCGCCGGCTGGGCAAAATCATCAACTTTGGCGTAATTTACGGCATGGGGGCAGTGCGGTTCGCCCGAGAGGCGGGGGTGAGCCGTGATGAGGCCCGCAGATTTATTGAACGGTTCAATGAGCGCTATCCCCAGGTCTTTACCTACCTGCAGCGGATGCAGCAGGAGGCGATCGCCCAGGGCTATGTCACCACGATTCAGGGGCGTCGCCGCTATTTCCATTTCACCAGCAGTAAGCTCAAGTCGCTGCGGGG
>JBARYO010000026.1:0-3070 GCA_049647905.1 Elainellaceae cyanobacterium
ACTACCCCCCATCATGTCAAACAGGTTGCCCTGACCAATCTCTCGGTCCTTGGCCCGTCCCTGCGCCCAATCCAGCACCAGGTCCAAATCTTGCACCAGCTGGTTGCGGTTAGGCTCCAAATCATCCAGTGCCCCAGACTGAATCAGCGCCTCTAGGGCACGGCGGTTCACCGTGCGGGAATCGACGCGATCGCACAGGCCAGCCAAAGACTCAAACGGACCCTCTTGTCTTGCCATAATGATGGCCTCGATTGCCCCCACACCCACATTGCGCACCGCAGATAGGCCAAACAAAATGGCCCGCTTCTTTTCGTGGGGCAGCGGCGTAAAGTCCACGCCAGAGCGGTTCACATCCGGCGGCAGCACCTCAATGCCCATGGCGATCGAGTTGCCGATGTACTGCTGCACCTTGGCCTGGTCGCCGCTGTTGGCCGTCAGCAGCGCCGCCATATACTCCACCGGGAAGTTGGCTTTTAGATATGCGGTCTGAAAGGTGACATAGCCGTAGGCCGTCGAGTGAGACTTGTTGAAGCAATATTCAGCAAACAGCACCATCTGCTCAAACAGGTCCGCCGCCACCTTGGCCTTCACCCCATTCTTCTCCGACCCCTCCACAAAAATGGGCTGGTGCTTCTCCATCTCGGAGACCTTTTTCTTACCCATAGCCCGCCGCAGCAGGTCCGCCTGGCCCAAAGAGTAGCCCGCCATCTCCTGGGCAATTTTCATGATCTGCTCTTGGTAGACCATGATGCCGTAGGTCTCTTTCAAGATCGGCTTGAGGATGGCGTGGGGGTAGTCGATATGCTCCCGCCCGTGCTTGCGGTTGATGAACTTGGGAATCAGGCCCGCGTCTAGGGGGCCGGGGCGATAGAGGGCCAGCACCGAAGAGATATCTTCTAGGCCCGAGGGCTTCAACTCGCGCACACTCTGCCGCATGCCGGAAGACTCCAGCTGAAACACCCCCGCCAGGTCGCCCCGCGCCAGCAGCGCGTAGGTTGCAGGGTCGTCCATGGGCAACCGGTCAATATCCAGCGATTTTTGGCGCGTCTGCTTCACCAGGTCGATGGTTTTTTGGATGGTGGTCAGGTTTTTCAGCCCCAAGAAGTCCATTTTCAGTAATCCCATGGACTCAATGTCTTCCATGGAATATTGGGTCACCGCCCCGTCGCTGTCTTTGTTGAGCTGCAGCGGCACAATCTCATCTAGGGCTTGGGCCGAAATCACTACCCCTGCGGCATGGATGCCGACGCTCTTGTTAGTGCCCTCAATTCGCAGCGCCATGTCGATCCAGCGGCGGTGGGTGACGTCGGTTCCGGGGATGATCTGGTCGCTTTTATATTTGTCGCGAAACTCGACGGCAGGCGAATCCTCCGCCACCATCTTTTTCAGCTTGGTGGGCTTGCCCCGCACCACCGGAATCAGCTTCGCCATCTTATTGGATTCGTCAAAGGGGATGTCCAGCACCCGCGCCACGTCTTTGAGCACCGCCTTGGAGGTCATGCGGTTGTAGGTGATGATCTGGGCGACGCGATCGCCGCCGTATTTCTCGGTGACATACTGAATCACCTCGTCCCGCCGGTCAATGCAGAAGTCCGTATCCACGTCAGGCATAGACTTCCGCTCGGGGTTCAAGAACCGCTCGAACAATAGGCCGTGGTACACCGGGTCAATATTGGTGATGCCCAGGGCGTAGGCCACCAGGGAACCCGCCGCTGAACCCCGCCCCGGCCCCACCGGGATACCGCGATCGCGGGCGAATTTGATGTAGTCCCACACCACCAAAAAGTAGGTGGAAAAGCCCATCTGGTCCATCATCTCCAGCTCGTACTCTAGGCGCTCGCGGTAGGTGGCGTCCGCCGCCTCGTAGGTCTTGACGTCGAGGCGATCTAGCAGGCCCGCGCGGGTCACCTGCTGCAAATAGCTGGAGGGGGTGTGGCCCTCGGGCATCGGATAGTCGGGGATGCGGGAAGCGCCCAGCAGCTCATCTTTGTATTCAGTAACTTTTTCGGCGACGAGCACCGTGTTGGCGATCGCCTCATCCACCACATCCTGGGTGAGGTGGTCCCGGAACAGCAGCCGCATCTCCTCGGCAGACTTGACGTACTCGGTGCCGCTGTAGCGCAGCCGCTTGTCTTCGGTCAGCAGCTTGACGGTTTGGATGCACAGCAGGGCGTCGTGGGCCTCCACGTCATAGCAGGAGATGTAATGGGAGTCGTTGGTGGCCACCAGCTGAATAACTAGCTCCCGCGCCAGGGCCACAATCTGCGGGTTGATGATTCGCTCTTCGGGCAGGCCGTGGTCCTGAATCTCTAGGTAATAGTCTTCGCCAAACAGGCCTTTGTACCACTGGGCCACCCGCTTGGCCACCTCGGGCTTGCGCTGCAAAAACGCTTGGGGCACCTCCCCCGCTAGGCAGCCGCTGGTGACGATTAGTCCTTCGTGGTGCCGCTGCAGCATCTCTTTATTGATGCAGGGGCGAGAAAAAATGCCCTTGCCCTGCACCCCATGCAGGTGGGAGTCGCTGGTGAGCTTGACTAAATTTTTGTACCCCGTCACGTTCTTGGCCAGCACCACCTGGTGATAGCGGGGGCGGCGCTCCTGCTTGGTCGGGTCGCCGTTGATTACATACATCTCGTTGCCGATGATCGGCTTGACGCCTTTGCCGCTGCACAGCTTCATCAGCTCCACCGCCCCATACATCACCCCGTGGTCCGTGAGGGCGATCGCGGGCATGCCTAGCTCAACGGCGCGGTCGACTAGGGCGGGAAGCTGGCTGGCTCCATCGAGGAGGCTGTAGTCGCTGTGGATGTGGAGGCCAACAAAGGACATGGAAGAGACCCGGTATAGATATGATTCAGGGTAGCGGATCTTTGCCCCTACATGTGGGTATTAGTTTTAAGTTTGAGCAACAATTTCCCTATATATGGCGGCCCACAGCAAAACCCCCGAGAACGATGCGCCCTTGATAATTCACTTTATGGTACTAACGTATCAAATTATTTGCTTTTAATCTAGGGCCCCGTCATCCCCCGTCCTTCATCTAGACACCGCTGTCCTTATCTGACGCTGT
>JBARYO010000027.1:0-3111 GCA_049647905.1 Elainellaceae cyanobacterium
CACAAACAAGCGATCCTGTCTAGAGGAAGTACCCCAAGGAGAGAAGTCCCCCAGAAGCTCCAGGCTTAGCCATACACTTGTAGACCTACAATCAGTAGTAGTCTTTTACCTGATGGGAAACGTAAAGTATGCAAGTTTCAGGACTGTGTCAGGAGAATTGAGTTATTCAGTATTGTGCTCTCAAATTAATGATCATTGGTTCGATAACTGTTATTCAAGGGAAACGACGAATCCTCAGGACAGACACCGGTCCACTCACGGTAAGTTCATTTAAGCGGTAGGGCTAGCTTTAGTTTGATAAAGTATGCTCACGCTTTAGAAGAGCAGTCGCTTTCCATACCTAACTCAAACGTCTAGGCAGTCTTAGGCTTCTCCTGTGCGATCGCTGTACTGTAAACCAGTACCGTTTTGCTCACACCCTGTTTCGCCCCTTCGGTTGCTGCTGCCATCGCTTTGCTATTTAGTCATCCCCAAAAGCCTAGTCCCATAACGGTTTCTTCCCCTTCAGCTCAACCTAACTAGGTTCCTGCCTTGTTCAGCTGCTAAGTAGAAGGCCATAAATAAACGACGCTACTTGGGGGTTCGCCCCGGCCGGGGGGCGAACCCCAACACCGTTTACTTGTGGCTAGCCACTTATTACGTTGGCACAGAGGCATGGTCTACACTGATATTTGTCAACCTGTCATGAATAGCTTTAAACAGGGGGCGCTGCTCAGGGTCAACGGCAAGACAGCGCTGCTCGAGATCGACCAAGCAAGCAACCGTCTCGCTGTCCTGAGGCAGAACATCATGGCAATGGATCAGTAATTCCTCCAGAAGACAGCCAAACGCCCGCACCTCAAGACGCTCCAGATTTTTGGCAATCTCATCGCCCACCGACTGGTAGCAAGAGGCCGCCCCAAAGTCTCCCAGCAGGCTATGCCCTTTGCCATTGACCAAAATGTTGTGGGCGTAGAGATCGCCATGGATAAGACCTAGGTTGTGTAAATAGCCAGCGGCAGCAGCGATATCCGTAGCGATACGGACAGCTTGGGAAACAGTAAACCTGACGTCGGGGGGATAAGTATCCCGCGTGCAGGTCTCTAAGCTAGGGGGCTCACCCAGGTTGCTATAGCCAGCGACGAGCGGTAGCACCAGACCGTCTTTGCTCTTCGGGTGATGGGTGATGCGGCCAATGGCCGTGATTAAGTGAGGGTGAGAGCCAGCTGCCATACAGGCCTGCATCTCATCTATTGGAAGACCATCACTGGTGACTTGGCCTTTGAAAAGTTTGACCGCGACGGACAGTACTGCTCTAGGTTGATGCCATTTTGCTTTTAGGATCGTACCGGACGCGCCCGCTCCTAAAACCTCTCCAATAGTGAGTTTATTCCAGCTGATGTCTGGCAATGGTTGCGTCCTGGGATAGGCGGAGCAGCAGGGATTTCCGGCGTAGGCCAGCCAGGCCAGCCGCGGTAGCTGAAAAAGCCAGTTTGGCAAAGCCGATAGTCGATTTGCTGAGAGACGAATTAACTCCAGCTGTTGACAACCGGATAAGTTGGGCAGCGAGCTCAACCGGTTACCGGCGAGCATGAGCTTTTGCAGATGCTTCAGCGTACCCAAGGTCTGAGGCATCTGCTCAATGCAGTTGTCAGTCAAGATCAACCAGCGCAGCGCTGAGGGCAGGGCGCGATCGCTGACGGTTTCGATTTGATTGGCTTTGAAGCCTACCATCGACAGATGAGGGCATTGGGACAAGACCTCAGGCAGGTGATCGAAGCGATTCCTAGACAGAAATACAACCTTCAAGCGCCTCAAACGGCCAAAATCATCCGGCAGCGCCGTCAGCTGATTATTGGTAAGATTGAGGATTTCCAGAGTTTCCGCCAGTTCAAAAATTTCCTGGGGAAATACCTTAAGATCGCAACTCAGGTCAAGTCGACGGGCCCCCCTGAGCTGTCCTGACCGGAGTGTATCTAAACTGTCCATAGCGCTAAATCGCAAGGAAGACAAAGCTACCTTAGCGAATAACGCCGAAATTATCAGGTAGATTCCTGCCAGCTTTGCGGGCAATTTACAACCGGAAGCTTAATCAGCGCTCAAACAGCATATCTGCAAAGCAGCGCTAAGATGAACTCCCGACTGGCATTCCCAGGATATCTTCAATGCGCGGCATATCTTCCAAAGCCACGACGCGCCCCTCGTCTTCAAAGCCAGAAATTTGGTCGAAGTTGAGATACCGATAAAGTTCGCTAGCAAAGGGGTTGATCTTGTTGGCCACCACATCTTTGTATTCTTCAACCGTGGGGATACGCCCCAACAGCGCGCAAGCTGCAGCTAGCTCTGCTGACCCAAGGTACACGCGAGCGTCCTTACCCATGCGATTGTTGAAATTACGTGTGGAGGTAGACATCACCGTAGCGCCATCGGCTACACGAGCCTGATTTCCCATACAAAGCGAACATCCCGGCATCTCAGTACGGGCACCTGCAGCGGCAAAGGTGCCATAGTACCCTTCCTCCCGGAGCTGCTTCTCATCCATGCGGGTGGGGGGACAGATCCACAGACGACCGCTGGCAGGCCCAGCATTTTCCAAAACTTTCGCCGCAGCCCGATAGTGGCCGATGTTAGTCATACAGGACCCGATAAAGACTTCATCAATGCTGTCGTTGGCTACTTCAGACAACGCCTTTATCTTGTCAGGATCATTAGGAGCAGCGACCAGTGGCTCGGTAATTTCGCTGAGGTTGATTTCAATCACCTCAGCGTACTCAGCATCTGCATCCGCCGACATGAGCTGCGGATTGGCCAACCACGCTTCCATCTTGGCAATCCGCCGTGCCAGAGTGCGGGAATCTTCATAGCCCCGAGCAATCATGTTGCGCATTAGGGCGATGTTGGACTGCAGGTATTCAGCGATGGTCGCTTCACTCAGCTTGATCGTACAGCCCGCGCAGGACCGCTCCGCTGAGGCATCCGTCAGCTCAAAAGCCTGCTCCAGCTTCAGGTCAGGTAGACCCTCCATCTCCATGATGCGGCCTGAAAATACGTTCTTTTTGTTCTGAGCTTCAACGGTGAGCAATCCCTTTTGAATGGCGACGTAGGGGATGGCGTTGACCACGTCGCGCAGGG
>JBARYO010000028.1:0-1821 GCA_049647905.1 Elainellaceae cyanobacterium
GTTGACCGCAAGTCAGATGAGCCGCCCCACCCCGATCTACAGCAGGCTTTAGCCAACTATGTCACGGCACAGCAGGGCACCGTGGATACGGCAGTATGTTCTGACTACGGCGATGGGGTGTTGAGCCCGCCGGTGATTAAGGCGATGTTGGACTACCCTCGGGTGATTGTGGATGCCCAGGTGGATCTGCACCGCTACCCCGGCGCAACCCTGTTTACCCCCAACCTGCCGGAGGCGGAAACGGCGGTGGGATACCCCATCAATACGCCGGAGCGGCTGCAAAAAGCGGGAGCCGATTTGATGGCGCTCACCCAGGCGGAAAAGATGCTGATTACGCGGGGGGAGGATGGCATGAGCCTGTTTGAGCAGAGCGGTCAGAGCCATATTCCTGCCTTTAACCGCACGGATGTGTTTGACGTGACGGGGGCTGGGGATACGGTGGTGGCGGGGCTGACCTTGGCGCTGAGCGTGGGGGCCTCGCCTTGGGAGGCCATCGTGTTGGGGAATTTAGCGGCGAGCTTGGTGGTGCGGCAATTTGGGACGGCGACCACCTCGACGCTGGAGATGAAGACGGCGCTGATGGCCTTAGTGGAAACGTTTCAGTAAGGTCCAGTCTAGCCCGATACTGTCACCACCTGATTCATCTCTTCAGGGTCTACATGGGCATCAATCACAACCCCATCCCGAAACCACACTACCCGTCGGCTCAGCCGCGCCACATCTGGCTCGTGGGTCACCATCACTAGAGTCATGCCGCCATCGTTTAGCTCTTTGAGAATGTCCATCACCTCATGGGTGGTTTGGGTATCCAGCGCCCCGGTGGGCTCATCGGCTAAAAGCACAACCGGCTGATTCACAATGGCGCGGGCGATCGCCACCCGCTGCTGCTGACCACCAGAGAGCTGATTGGGCTTGTTGTTAAGGCGGTTTCCCAATCCCACCTGCTCCAAGGCATGGGCGGCGCGATCGCGCCGCTCGTCAGAGGACACCCCGGCATACACCATAGGCAGCATGACGTTTTCCAGGGCTGACAGCTGGGACAGCAAATGAAACTGCTGAAACACGAAGCCCAGCTTGCGGTTGCGGACGTGGGCCAGTTCGTCGTCGCTTAACCGCGCTACGTCGGTTTCGTCGAGGTAGTAGCAGCCAGAGGTGGGGCGATCGAGACAGCCAATCACGTTCATGGCGGTGGATTTTCCGGAGCCGGATGGTCCCATGATGGCGCAGTATTCTCCGGCTTCGATGGTGAGGTCCACTTGGTCTAGGGCGCGGACTTCGGTGTTGCCGGAGCCGTAGACTTTGCAGACCTGTTCTAGACGAACGATGGTTTTAGGCATGGGGTGATGGCTTCGTGGAATGGCTCTGGCTGAGACGGGGGATATGTTGCCTCTTGCAATCTCTATTCTAGGCGTTGTGGATTTGGGATTGGGCATGTTGTAGGAGCATGGCACTGCCACGCCCCTACCGTGGTTACAACGATCAGATGCGCATCAGGTAGGCCAATGCCTGCCCTTCTTGGCGGCTGATTTTGACGCCATCAGCGCCATCCACTGCTTGTTGCCTTTGTCACCCACGAATGACCACGCCTCGTCGCACTGTAGCGTCAGCCGCCTTTTTTTTTGTCTGACGCTGAGCTGCCGGGGAACAGCCGCGTATTTGTTGTTGACGTAGTTCTGCAGCCAAGGTTCTGAAACATCCATCACTCGGGCAATGCCAGCGAGCGGCAGCTTCTCTAGCAGCAGCTTCTCGATGAGTTGCTTAGTGGCGTCGTCGATGATCTTGTTCTCAGGGTGTTCCACGAATTGCGGTGCGACCCCGCGT
>JBARYO010000029.1:0-12985 GCA_049647905.1 Elainellaceae cyanobacterium
TGATGGCCACCGGGCGCAGCGACTACCCCAACCAGATCAACAATGTGCTGGCGTTCCCTGGGGTGTTTCGTGGGGCGATGGACTGCCGTGCGAAAGCCATGACCACCACCATGTATCTAGAGGCCGCAGAGGCGATCGCCTCCCTCGTGGACCCCGCTGACCTCAATGCAGAGCATATTGTGCCATCGGTGTTTGATGAACGGGTGGCACCGACAGTAGCGGCGGCGGTGCAGCGGGCGGCGCGGCATGATGGGGTGGCAATGCGGTAGAGGCTTTGTCAAGGAGCGGCTCTTCAAAGGGGCGATCGCCTATGCTGGAGAAAATGCCCCGACGCATAGCGCCATGATGTTCCCCTGCTGCACCGAAGGACGCCATGAATCTCACCGTTGACGATCTCAAACAGTTCCAGCACCAACACCCCGATCACCGTTTAGAACTGGTCGATGGAGCCATCGTTGTTATGAGTCCGTCTGGATTTGAATCGGATGAAATTGCCGCCGAAATCGTCGCTCAGCTTCGGAACTGGGTTCGGCCCCGAAAGTTAGGGCGGGTAACGGCATCCAGCGCAGGCTTCAAGCTGCCTAATGCCACTGCCGATACCCGCGCTCCCGATGCTTCCTTTGTCAAAGCTGACCGCATGCGGCGCACAACGGAAGATTTCGCCAACCTCGTTCCCGATCTAATCTTTGAGGTCCGTTCCAAAACCGACGACCTTGACGCCTTGCGGGCCAAGATTCGCCAGTTCATCGACTTAGGGACTACTGCCGGTGCCTTAGTAGATTACCGCACCCAGACCATCGAACTGTATCGCCGTCAGGGAGATGCTGTTGTGCTGCGCGATGGCGATCGCTTCACGGTACCTGAGCTGTTGCCGGGTTGGGAAATGGCGGTGTCTAGCATCTGGGCACCAGAGTTTGACTAGCGCTGGCGTCCGATAGGGGTAGCTAGCTCAGGGTAACCTGCCTCGACCAGAGCGCGATCGCGGATGCGGCAGGAGTCGCACAGGCCACAGGGCACCTCGCCGCCGCTGTAGCAGGACCAGGTTTCTGCAATAGGGACGCCTAGAGCTAAGGCACGATTCACAATATCTACCTTGGAATCATGAACTAGGGGAGCCACGAGCTTAGGCGCGTTGCCCTCCAGCCCTGCTTTTGACGACAGGGTTGCCAGGTGCTGAAACGCTGCTAGGTAGTCTGGGCGACAGTCGGGGTAGCCGGAGTAGTCCACTGCATTGATGCCAAGATAAATGGCCTCTGCCCCCACCGCTTCTGCCAAAGATAGGGCGATCGCGACAAAGACCGTATTGCGCCCTGGCACATAGGTTGAGGGAATATGGTCTGACATAATTCCCTCTTGAGGCAGCGCCTGCGTCAGGTCCGTCAGGGAAGAGCCGCCCCACTGGGCTAGATTTATATCTATGGTGTGGTGGGTCTGAATCTTGAGGACCGCTGCGATCGCCTTTGCGGCCTGCAGCTCCTTAGTATGGCGCTGGCCGTAATTGAGGGATAGCGCCACTGGCCTATACCCGTCGGCGATCGCCTGGGCGGCGGCGGTGGCGGAGTCTAATCCGCCTGACAACAGAACAACAGCGACGGGTCCGGTAGCCGGTTGCGACATGACTAGCGCACTCCTAAAAACTTGTGGGTTTGCAGGCTGACTCGCCAATCGGGGTGCTGCTTGACATAGTCAACAATCCAGTTTTGGCTCTCGGGTGTGTTCCATTCGGGCTGTAGCAGCTTCACGGTTGTTGTCGGCACCCGAGCGGCTTGGGCTTCAGCCCAGTCAAAATCCTCCACAGCTGCAATCACCGCTTTTAGCTCATTGACCTGGGGATAGATTGCGGCTTGCGGTGGCTTGTAGCGCTTCGGTGAGAGGGTGATCCAATCGAATTGGCCACTGAGGGTATGGGCTCCAGAGGTTTCGAGGTGAACCCGCAACCCTTGTCCCTGAAGACTCTGAGTCAATGGACCCAAATCGTGCATTAGGGGCTCTCCACCAGTAATGACGACGAACTTGGGCTGCGCGGCTTGAGCCGCGGCCACAAGCTGGGAAACGGCCTGATAGGGATGATGGCGATGCCAAGATTGCTTGGTGTCGCACCAAGGGCAGCCGACATCACAGCCTGCTAGCCGTATGAAAAAGGCGCTTACACCCATCCACAGCCCTTCTCCCTGCACGGAGTGGAAGGTTTCTACAATGGGTAGGTCTGTCGCTGTGCTGCGGCTATGGGGTCGGACCGATGGCGGCGTGGCGGGCGTTGGCATGGGTTGCGTCAGCTGGATGGGCGTCCCTCCGAGGGGTTAAACCATCTTATCGCTATAGCAGTTAATGAACTGACCCAACTGGGGATACGTCTATTCCCGCAATTGTGATGAGATAGAAGGCTAGAGTTGGGTTGAGATTTCAACCTGGTGCAGAAGCATTGAGGGATGCAGGAGCATAATGAATAGATTGAGATGGTCGAGTGTACTCGTCGCCGCCGCGCTCACGGTTGTGGGTTGCGACGCACAGCTCAGTAACGACTACCAAGCCACGGCGACCACTGAATACATTTGGAAAGTGGAATATACCCAAGATAGCGATCGCCCCCTCGATACGCGGGTGGAGCTGTTTGAAGAGACCGCCATATCCTTAGAAAACGTCAATGGCCAAATGCCCGGTGCCGCCGTCACTGGCCCGGACGACAAGGGCCTATGGTGGCCTGCCCTGCCGCCCCGCCCCACGGTAGACGACCTAGAAGCCCGCCAGCAGCGTAAAGAGCGCACGGGCACCCCTGAGCTGCTGAAGCGGATAGACTACACCATCAGCTACTGGAGCGACGGGGGACAGAAAACAGTGCCGACCAATTACTCGGTGTATCGGCAGGTTGTGAAAGCCACCGAGGCAGGACGCCCCCTAGAGCTGACCATTGCGGCCAACGGTTCTGTCACCAAAGCTGAAATGCGTTAGCGCCTATACTCAACCCAGACCTGAGGGGCATTTCCCGCCACCTCCTGACGATAGTCCTCCGTCAGCTTGGCGGCGAATCGCGCTAGGTCTAGCTCCCGCAGGGGCCAGGGTGGGCCATCGCTGACGGTATCGCTGAGGCGCGTCATCACCAGCAGTCGGCCACCGGGAGTCACGAGGTGAGCGATCCCATCAATGGCCGCATCTCTGACTGCGAGGGGCAGCGCCTGGACCGTACGGCATTCAAACACCAGGTCAAACGCTTGAGCCCAGTCTGAGGGGAGGTCAAATAAATCTGCGACCTTGTACGCCACCCCTGAGTCTGGAAATCGTCGCTGACACCAGGCGATCGCTGTGGGAGAGATATCAAAGGCTGTGGTGCGGTAGCCGTGGTGCCCTAAGGCTTCAGCGTCATCCCCTAGGCCGCAGCCAATGACCAGAGCGCGGGGTGTGGCCTGGTCTAATTCTCGATGCGACAGCCACTGCTGCAAGGCAGGGTGGGGGGTGAGCTTTGCCCAAGGGACATGGTTAGGATCGCCATCGGCGGCGGCATATAGGGGCTCAAACCATCCCGTCGGTGTTAATGTACTGACAAACTGCTCAATGCGATCGCTGGGATTGGTCTGTTCTGATGGGGTCATAGCCTTCAAAATCCATGTTCAGGTGGAGCGGAATACTCAAATCGTCAGAGATAAGGGGCTTCAATGGTCTACCCATGGGGCAATTGGTTGCAAGGCGCGACCTTCTAAAATAAGGGCACGAGATTGAGTCGGTGGTGGGTGAGACGGTTTAGACCCATCGTTTGGGGCTGCATCCATCATAAAGACTCTCGCTTAGGTATATCCGTTGGGCATGAGAGGTATGAGTCTTGAACGCGTTGGGCTACTCGAACTGTTGATCAGCCAGTTGATCAAGGCTTCTATCTCCGATCAACTGACTGATGTGGACCATCTGAATGTCGATGTTTCCGCCGCGCTGGATCAGCTGCTTCAGGGTGAGGCGACAGATATTTCAGTGCATTCCAAGGGACTTTGGCTAACGCCAGAGTTGAAGATCAACGCGTTGGATGTGGAAATCTCTCGGTTCTCTATTTCTCTGATAGAGGCCCTGAAAGGGAGGCTAAGCCTTGACGAACCTCTCGTGATGTCGGTAGACGTCAGCTTAGATGAGCTTGGGCTCAATAAATTTCTCAATACTCCTCTTGTGTGCAACTGGCTACAAAACGTTGTTTTTCTGGACGGAGCGCAGGCCTTTTCGCTGGTGTTGGAGCAGATGGCCTGTACCCTCAACGACAATCAGCTTGGGGTTGAGCTAGAGGCGAAAATGCAGCGCCACGGTGCCGTTCAGCAAGCCTCCCCTAGCACTATTGTCGTGACGGGTCGCCTGCAGGTCTCGCCGCAAGGAACGTCCCATGGGCAAGGTCACCGCCCGACGCTAATCTATCTTGAAGAAGCTCGCTTTAAGCCGAATCAGGCTCCGCTGCTGGCCGAAACGGCAGCTATTCTCGGCTGGGCCGGGGCGTTGATTGGCCAGCGTCATATTGAGGAGAATTCGTTCTCAGCTACCATTCGTGCCCTGCTGGTCACCGACAACCGTCTCGACATCTGTCTCGATATCCAGGTTGAGCAGCTCACGCCACTGTTGACGTACTTAGAACGCCAACAGCTTGACGAATTATCGATACCGCAACAAGCTTAAGCCAAGGGCCAAAGCCTTTTTCCCCGCGAGATAGCCCCATATGAGGAATCATGACTTTGCAGTTGCCCATAACCGATATGAAGGCGATCGCCCTCCGCCTCAACCCGCGCCAGGACTTGAAAGCCGAGCTGACCCGATTAGTCAATGAGCAGGATTGGACAGCGGCATGTATTCTCACCTGTGCTGGTAGTCTGTCTCAGGTGACGATGCGGTTTGCAGGGCAGCCCGTTGGGATGTGCTTCAAGGGGTACTTTGAAATTTTGTCCCTGACCGGTACCCTCTCAAAAGAGGGATGCCATTTGCACGTTACTGTCGCCGACAAACGGGGCCAGACCTATGGCGGACATCTACTCAATGACTGCCATGTTTACACCACTGTTGAGCTTGTGATTGGCATATTGCCCCATATCCAGTTCCACCGGCATATGGATGATGCAACGGGGTTTCCAGAACTTGTCGTTAGCCCTGCAGACTCAAGCACCCATACCTGAATACTGCCTCAGTCCCCGCCGCCATAGCCAGCGATTAAGGCCAAAGAATAGTGCTATCCAAGCCGTCATGATGGCTAAGCTACGCGGAATGTCTGTTGGCATTCCCACCAGCAAACTGGCCGGAAAGTGAATCAGATAGGGGAACGGTAGCCAGATGACAACGTTGCGAACAGGCTCGGGAAAAATTTCCAGGGGGGCAATCATGCCGGAGAGAAACAGGTATAGCAAAAACCAAAGATTCTCAATGGCGCTGGCCCGCTCGGTCCAAAACGCAAACAGCGCAAAGGTGTACTGAATGATGAACCGCAGCAAAAATGCGAGGCTGATAACAACGGGGGTCAGCGCCAGCGCCCCCAAGCTAGGCCGCCACATGGCTTGGGGATAGAGCGCAAAAAACAGCCCCATGACGATGGCGATGAAGGGAATGCGGGCAAAGCGCTCAGCGAAGTGGGAAATAAGATGGTGCCATCCGGGGTCGATGGGCTGCAGCAGGCGCGGGGAGAGCCTCCCTTCTACGACATCGCGCTCAAAGTCCCAAATCACCCACACCACGTTGAACTGCCGAACGAAGAATACCGCGATGAAGTAGCGGGCAAAGTCCAGCGACGAAAGTCCAAACTGCCCACCTGCGGCAGCTTCAGTCCAGACTCCCATCAAGATGAGCGGCAAGCTGCCTGAGAGAACCCAGAACAGCAGTTCCGCTCGATATTCCACCATGTAGGCGTAGTACACGGCGGTCAACGTGGTGGCAACGCGGAAAGGACGATGTAGGGAGGGCATTGCTGGGTGTGATGGCTAGATGGGTCGATTCAGAACTGGCATTGACAGAGAGTTGGCGGGGTTACCCAAACTAGCCACAAAAACATTACACGTTTCTGCATGATCCTTACGAATGCTTTATGGACTTGCAGGCGAAACCTTTAGAGAATGATAGAGGTAGATCACATCTCTATCAGCTTAGCTGATCGTCTTTTCAGCGCTGATTTTCCCTATACATGCCGCTACTAAGTAAATTTCTATGGGTAGAAAATCTAGCTCACTAAAACACCAAGCGGCACCCCCTGTGGTTGGCGTCTACGATTGTGAGATTCATTTAAAGTTTCGCCTGGTTGAAGATGAGGCACTTCTGGGCGATCGCGAACGGTTGCTAGAGCGGCTGCTGGAGGCGTTTGCCTGTGGACCGGACGAGTATCTAGAGCCGATTTCTGCGGAGGTCCATGCTGAAGAGGTTTCTGAAACCAAAGCATCGGCGGAGATGCGTCGTCAGGTGATTCGGCTGCGCAACTCAAAAGGGGTCCAATAGACTAAGTTCTTCGCAGCCTCTAGAAAATGGCATCCGAAAAAGAGTTGACAGAGGTCGGACCCATCTAATATCTTGGTAAGAGTGGCAATCACGCCCCCATCGTCTAGAGGCCTAGGACACCTCCCTTTCACGGAGGCGACGGGGATTCGAATTCCCCTGGGGGTATTGCTCAAAATAATGGTTAACAGGGATGTGGCAGTGCCATGTCCCTGTTTTTGCTTTTCAGATAGGGGCAACCGCTGTCCTCCTATCTGAGGAAAATACTGGGACTATATACAGAATACAGAGGGACCATAATCTCTTGCTCTTGGGCAAATCTCAACCTGCAGACTGGCGCAAAGCCGCCTATCAAATGCGTTGTGCTGTTGCCTGAGTGCTTACCCATCGGCTTCTTATGGTCTGCTCAGATTCCGGTCAGGGGACGCTCAGGTAGCTCCGGCACTATAGAAATTGTAGACGGGCAGGCAATCACTTCATCGAATTCGACCGCTGCCTGACCAGTACCACCCGATTTTTAGGAGAGTTTGATATGAAACGCATCGTTACTGCCGCTGTATCCATCGCCGCGATCGCCGCTTTTGCTTCTCCCGCTGCTGCGCTGTCTGGCCGGTTTGAGGAAGAATTCAAGCAGGGCCTAGACAACAACCTTTCGGACCGCCACGCTGAGGAGTTCCGCCAAGGCTTGGGCAACAAGCTGTCT
Organism: Elainellaceae cyanobacterium; assembly: GCA_049647905.1. Classification (GTDB taxonomy): domain Bacteria; phylum Cyanobacteriota; class Cyanobacteriia; order CAKZMO01; family CAKZMO01; genus JBCCAG01. Next base: position 7,139 of record JBARYO010000029.1, read on the forward strand.
GGCCGGTTTGAGGAAGAATTCAAGCAGGGTCTAGACAACAACCTTTCGGACCGCCACGCTGAGGAGTTCCACCAAGGCTTGGGCAATAAGCTTTCGGGTCGCTTCGAGGAAGAATTCAAGCAGGGCCTAGACAATAACCTTTCGGGTCGCCATGCGGAGGAGTTCCACCAAGGTTTGGGCAACAAGCTCTCAGGTCGTCACGCTGAGGAGTTCAACCAAGGGCTAGGCAACAAACTCTCAGGCCGCTTTGAGGAAGAATTTGAGCGCGGTCTGGGCAACAAGTAGACTGCTGGGCTTGAGCTGAGTTTGGATCACCACATAGACGATCCCAGGGTTTCGCGACCCTGGGATTTTTTGTGGGCTAGCGTATGGGTTGCTGCTGCAGCAAGTAGCTCAACATCTGCCCTTGAGCTGGGGTAATCCGAATGCCCTCCTCTTGGATGGTGATTAGGGGTGTCCACTGCCGCCGCTCTACGTACTGCAACAGGTGCAGTCGGGCTATTGCCTCTTGGACGTTAGTGGGAGGGCCGATGATGATATGCAGCCATGGGGTTCACGGCCATAGCCAAAGAGAATAATACATTTGGTCTTTTGAGGCAAGGTGTTTGATGGTGGCGATCGCAGCAATTCTCAGTGTGGGCAATCGGCAAACTTGTGAGCAACAGCCAGCGAATCGGTGATTGCCCTTGGGGCGCTTCGACCTCCTCGACCCATAGCCCACTGACCTCAACAGGCTGCGACTGCTTGGCGGTTGGATGATGTCTTGGCCCCTCTATCACCAGACGTATCGCCCGCAAGCTCAACTGCGCTTGGTAAGCCGCTCTATCAGGGCGTCGCTTGATCTCGACGTAGCGACGTTCTAGCTCATCGCTGTGCTGCAACGCTGGCAGTAGGTGGCCCAGTTCATGCTGCAAGCAGCGGTTCTGTACCGCACGGATGAAGAAGTGCGGCGGCGGCTTTTGCTTTTGCGCTAGAAAATTGTAGACGTCAGCTTCGCGATCTCCTCCATGGACTAGCATCACCTCACGTGCCACGCCAGCAGTAGCGGCTTGGGCAATATCGAGCCACCGCTGGTTCTCCTTCTGAGCGGTCAGCTTCTTTTTGTAGCTAGCCCGTCGTCCTTTTCGTTCCTGTCGGCTCCAAGTGTATTGATGCAACAGTCCTAACGGCTCGCCACTACCACTGACCGCTAGAGCGCTGTGCACTTTTAGTCCCTTCTCCACTGTGCGCCCAAAGAACCCTAGACCTGTTCCAAAAAAGAATTTCAGTAAATTCATCGCCTTGCGAAAAACACAAACTCTATGCAGTTTTCATGCCCTCCTGTCTGCTAAACCATGCTTTATTAATAGCCAGGATATAGCCGTAATCCAGGTCAACATAATCAAGGCAACGAATCGCTCATAGGCTCCATCCCATGAATCAGGTACGACGAAGAAGATTGGTGCTAAAGTCGTCCAAATTAGCGAAATAGCCCGGCTAAACCGTTGCCAATTCTGGCCAACTTTACGGAGTCCGTCGCCCAAAAACCAGGTCATTAGCGCAAAGAGCAGACCAAGAGCAGAGACACAATAGATGTGGATGTTGGCCCCTATTCCTTCTCGTCCTGCGTATTGGTTGTGTTCTGCAATGAGGACAATATCTAGAGCCAAAAGTATTGTCAATGTAGCCCCTGCCTTCCACTGAAACCCGCCCAAGTTCCATCTAATAAGGGCTATTGCGATCGCGACAAGACCTAAGGCAAGCGCATCAAGACCGATATCTTGCAGCCAAGCATACTCTCCAATTGCAAGTTTGCTGATGGTCTCGCTGATAGGGTTATGGCGCTCAACGATAATAATGCCAGCGAGATTTGTCGCTACTGAGCTGAAACTACCTAAGAGACCGATAACGCCACAGATTATTGATAGCTTAGGGTTTAAGTGGGCCTTGTTTTGAGCCATTGCTGCGTCGAATTTTTATTAGGTTGGGTCGAGCAGTATCACCTTATACTGCTGCGATTACTCTAGACCATTACTGAAGTCAAGAGTAGCCCCGTTTGATTGATAAAGATGATCAAAGGTAAACCCTGTTGTCCGGTTCTATCCCGACTTCTCTGGGCACCCTAGCCTGACGACCTGCATCACCACCGCCATGCTAGCCAAAACCTGGAGCGCCACCCTCATCGGCATTGACGCCATCAAAGTCGGGGTTGAAGTCGATATCACTGGAGGGCTTCCCGGCATCACCGTCGTTGGCCTGCCCGACGCAGCAGTGCAAGAGAGCCGGGAAAGAGTCCGTGCCGCCCTCAAAAACACCGGCTACGCCTTCCCCATGCGGCGCATCGTCATCAACCTCAGCCCCGCCGACCTGCGCAAAGAAGGCCCCAGCTTTGACCTGCCCATCGCCATGGCCATCATGGCCGCATCAGAGCAGGTAAATCTCCAAAATATTGACCAGTATCTTTTCCTGGGCGAGGTCTCCTTAGACGGCAGCCTCCGCCCCGTTACGGGCGTATTGCCCATTGCCGCCACCGCCAAATCCATGGGGCTTTCAGGGGTGGTGGTGCCCATTGATAATGCTCGTGAAGCAGCTGTGGTAGAAGGGCTGAAGGTCTACGGCGCTAAGCACCTGGCGGATGTGGCGGACCTGCTTAACTATCCCGATCGCCATAGCCCCGTCACGGTAGATGGCAAAGCCGAGCTGGCCGCGCCCAAGTTTGGCGAACTCGACCTAAAGGACGTGAAAGGGCAGATGCAGGCGCGGCGGGCGTTGGAAATTGCAGCGGCGGGTGGGCATAACTTAATTATGGTGGGGCCACCCGGCAGCGGTAAGACCATGCTGGCGCGGCGGATGCCCAGCATTTTGCCGCCGCTCTCATTTCAAGAAGCCCTGGAGGTGACGCAGATTCACTCGGTGGCGGGGCGGCTGCGGGAGAAAGGAGCCTTGGTGAGCGATCGCCCCTTCCGCAGCCCCCACCATTCTGCATCGGGGCCGTCTTTGGTGGGGGGCGGCTCATACCCCAAGCCAGGAGAGATCTCGTTGGCCCATCGCGGCGTACTATTTCTAGATGAGCTGACGGAGTTCAAGCGGGATGTGCTGGAGTTCCTGCGTCAGCCCCTAGAAGATGGGGTAGTGACAATTTCCCGCACCCGTCAGTCCGTCTCCTTTCCGGCCCAGTTCATGCTGGTGGCCAGCACTAACCCCTGTCCCTGCGGCTACTACGGCGACCCCATCCAGCCCTGCACCTGCACCCCCCGCCAGCGGGACCAGTATTGGGCTAAACTCTCCGGCCCGCTGATGGACCGCATCGATTTGCAGGTGGTGGTGAGTCGGCTGAAGCCGGAGGAGATTACCCAGCAGAGCACTGGGGAAGAGTCTGAGGTCGTGCGCGATCGCGTCCAGGTGGCTCGCGATCGCATTCAGCATCGCTTTAGAGATGAGCCGCTGTGCTCTAATGCGGAGATGCAGAGCCGTCACCTGCGGCAGTGGTGCCCCCTCAGCGATACCAGTCGGCAACTGCTGGAGGGGGCAATTCGCAAGCTGGGGCTGTCGGCACGGGCTACAGACCGGGTGCTGAAGGTCGCCCGTACTTTAGCGGATCTGGTGGGGGAGGAGCAGATTCAGTCCCAGCATATTGCGGAGGCGGCGCAGTATCGCACCATCGACCGAATGGTTTAGGACGTTTACTGTCCAGTTATTATTGCTAGAGCAGGCTTGTGCTATTGAGGTAGTCTAGGCCTAGGAGTATAATGCGCCATATTTTCACAACTGCTCTGCTGTAGATATTTACAGCAGAGCAGTTGTGAGAAGCACTATTAGTGGTGCACGTGAACTATTAGAGAATTCTTCCAAGGCTTCCATAATTGCAGAAAAGTATGTTTATGGATTTAAAGGTATGTTTATGGATTTAAATTATTTATGCTCTTTATTAGAAGAAATGGTAGCGCTACCGCATGAAACAGAATGCGTAGAGTTCAAAGTCAACAACACAGATTCACAAGAGATCGGAGAGTATATTTCTGCAATTGCGAATTCAGCTGCATTGCACAGTAAGCAAACAGGTTATGTAGTTTGGGGTGTCAAAGATGAAAATCATGAAATCGTAGGTACCAACTTCAATCCAAGGCAGCAGAAAGTTGGTGCCCAGAACCTTGAAAATTGGATTTCAACACAGTTATCTCCACGGATAGATTTCAAAATATTTGAGTTCGATTACTTTGGCAATAGTATTGTTCTGCTTGAAATTCCCCGAGCAACATATATACCTGTCAAATTTAAGTCGATTGAATATATAAGAGTTGGTAGTTACAAGAAAAAGCTTGTTGAGCACCCTGAGAAAGAAAGAACCTTATGGTCAATATTTTCCAATTATTCTTTTGAAGAAGGTGTTGCCCTGGAAAATGTTCCTGCCTAGAATATCCCAATCTACCTAGAGTATGAAAAATGCTTTGAACTAATAAATGCAAGAGTCTCTGTGGAACTGAGTTCGATTTTGAGACGATTGGAAGCAGAAAAGCTAATCATAAAAAAGCCTGGAAATGCTTACGATATAACTAATTTGGGAGCTATTCTTTTTGCGAAAAAATTATCAGATTTTGAGCGGCTATCTCGTAAAGGCGTTAGAGTCGTCTCTTACGAAGGTAAAAATCGCATTAACACAGTCAGAGAGATTAATGGGCGGCAAGGTTATGCTTCTGGATTTCAAGGCTTGATAGGTTACATCAATCAAAGCCTTCCTCAAAATGAAGTGATCAGTGAAGCGCTTCGTAAAGAAATTCGAATGTATCCTGAAATCGCAATTCGGGAGCTAGTTGCTAATGCATTAATACATCAAAATTTCGATATTTCGGGTACAAGACCAATCGTCGAAATTTTTTCGGATAGAGTTGAAATTACTAATCCCGGTACCCCTTTGATTGAGCCTGACCGCTTTATGGATCAACCTCCACGCTCTAGGAACGAATCATTAGCTGCTTTTATGAGACGCGCAAGCATTTGTGAGGAGCGCGGTAGTGGAATTGATAAAGTGATTAATGTTGTCGAAGTTTTTCAGCTTCCTGCACCTTCATTTAAAAGCATAGGAAGTCATACTCAGGCTATTTTGTATGCTTACAAGGAACTGTCAGACATGGACAGAGAAGATAAAATTCGGGCATGCTACCAGCACGCTTGTTTAAAGTTTGTTTCTAACGAGAAAATGACTAACTCGTCCCTGAGAGGCCGCTTCTCCATTTCGCCTAGCAACTCTTCTATGGCTTCGCGAATTATTAGAGATACTTTGAGCGCAGGATTTGTTAAGGTCTACGATCCTAATAGTAGCTCCAAAAAGCACATCAGCTACGTACCAATCTGGGCCTGAGCTTTATTTGACTGTTATTTGATTGGCAACTTCTAGTCTCTGAGTGCCAATCGCCTAAAGCCTTACTATAGATGACTTTGGGCGATTGACTGTTATTTGACTGTTATTTGACTGCTCCTAAAGACTCCGACCTGCCACAGCAAATCTATGGACAGCTTGAACTCGTTATACAGTGGGAAGCTTAGTCAATCCAGGACCTCCTGCTACATCAGCCTCAGGAAATTTCCGAATGTTGTACAGCGTTGCTACACCATAGGATAGCTTCGGGCATAAGGAGCAGAGAGAGATCTCCCACGACCTCCTCCGCTCAACTTCTAGAAATCCTCCCTTATGGCTTAGGCTGGTAATACACCATCGGCCCTTCATCCGCCACAAAGTGACAAGCCTGCTGCGATCGCATAAAGCTGCTCCAAATCGGAGCCTCAGACTTGCGGTAGAAGTCTCCCAGGATGGGCTTGATTGCCTCCGTCGCCGTCTTCAGATGGTAGTGGGGCATATTCAGGAAGATA
>JBARYO010000030.1:0-8430 GCA_049647905.1 Elainellaceae cyanobacterium
CGTAGTCCATGATGCACCTGGTAAATAGTCCTATTGCAGACCATTATCTCTATTCGTGCAAGAGGTCTAGTGAACAACTCTGGTATCTCACGAGACCAGCGCACCTTCACCCAGCCCAACTGCGGTAGCTTGATGCCATCACGACTGATGCAGCGCTTAAGCATCTGCGGAAAGGCAAAACTGCGCATTCGGTTCTGCTTCTTGAACCGGGGCAGTCCAGCCCGCTTTAGCCACCACGCTTCCCAAGCTGTTTCTAGCTTCCTCAGCACCTGTTGAAGCATCTGGGCGTTGACCGTCTTCAATGCCGGAAACTGCTTTTTGGCCTGAGTTAAGCGCTTTGCCTGAACGTGGTAGCCGGGAAACGGTTCGTCCGCAGGCAGAATGTACTCCCCCCGCAGCGAACAGGCGTTGATGGGACACCTGCGGGAAGCCAGCCAGTCTTTGCGCTCTCGCCGGGCAAAGTTCCACACACCGCGGCACACAGACAAGGTGTGCTCAGTCTCTGCAACCTGCTCAGCGCTTGGCTCTAACTTGAATTCTCACGTCATGTTCAACATGTCTGCATCATAGCAGTGCAGTTTGTAGGTTGCTTGCAAGGGCGCTGTCCCCCCTCCCTTGCTGCACATTGGTCGGGGGACACATCTCGCCTCCCACGTCCTACACCACCCCCTAAGCGCTATGCGGTATGGGCGGAGTGCTGGCCGCTACTTGATAGACTAGTTAGACTAGCCTGCATTGAGAGATAGCGCAGGCGATCGCTCTGATTTTGCGCCGTCATTATGACCGATGTTCCCTGTCTCAGTTTGGCAATTGACCAACTCAGCGCGGGCGAGACTCGCCGCTATGTTGCCTGGGTACTGAAAGCTCCTTACGCCAGCGGCTACGTTCTGCATGAGCGCCCCTGGCAGGCAGAACTATCCCAAGCCTGGAGCATCTGGCAAACGATGTTCTCCAGAGCATCGGCCCCACAGAACGCCATCAGCGGCACAGCGCCCCTACCACTAGACTTAAGTGACCCGAATCCAGGACAGCCCGTCAGCTACAGTACCCGTCTGATGCAATATCTGGGCATTCAGCTGTGGCAGTGGCTCTTCACCAGCACAATCCGAGGCAGCTTAGACAAAAGTCAGGGAATTGCCCTGGGGCAGCAGCAGTCGCTGCGGCTGCGGCTAGAGATTCGTGATGCGGACCTACTGCAGCTTCCGTGGGAAATTATGCAGGCTGATGCCGGTCAGCGAGCAGTTTCCCTCGGTACCCCTGTGCTCTTTAGCCGCACCATCAGCGAGGTTGAGCCTTTGGCACCGCAGCAGCAGGATACCGACCTTCGGATTCTCTTGGTAGTCGGTCAGCCCTACCTCAACACTGGCGATGGTGATCCCTCATACTCCCTTGACTTGAGCCAAGATGTAGAGGTGCTGACACAAGCCCTACAGAATGTCGGCGAGGCTGGTTCTAGCCCGCTGCGATCGCCCCAGACCAGTCAAGTCACTTGCTTGATGCAGCCGACACCAGCTGACCTAATCGCGCAACTGGACGCATCCCCGTACAACGTTTTTGTCTACGCTGGACATGGTGCCCCTGGGCCTGACGGCGGGCGGTTGTTCCTTAGTCCCAACGCTGAACTGAACGGTATGGAACTGGCGCAAGTCTTAACGCGCCATCACGTCAAACTAGCCGTCTTTAACGCCTGTTGGGGAGCCCAAGCGGATAGGGATACGGAGAATAGGCCAATTCCTCGCAGTAGCTTGGCGGAGGTGCTAATTTGCCAAGGGGTACCGTCTGTTCTGGGTATGCGGGACATGATTGCCGATTCGGAAGCTCTGAGCTTTGTGCAAGCATTTATGCAGACTCTAGCTCAGCAAGGCTCCGTCGACCGCGCCGTTGCCGCCGCCCGACAGCAACTGCTTACCCTGTACAAATTCAATCAGCCGGCCTGGACCCTCCCCGTACTCTATATGCATCCGGAGTTTGACGGCCAGATTCGCTATTCTCAGGACGAGGCGCTGAACGAGGCAACGGAGATTCCCGATGCCCCAGCAACTTGGATTGATCAGACGACGCCAACAGCGGCACTGCGCACGGTTAAGGTTCCGCCCGAATATTGGCCGGTACAGGGGGGATTGTTGCGCGTTGGCAAAGAAAAGGGGAATGACTTGGTGATCCAAGCGCCTGGCGTGTCTCGAAAACACGCCGAAATTTTTTATCGGGGCTCTCTTGGAGGGACAGTCCAGACATCGGCATACTACCTAAAAGACTTTTCCCGATTTGGCACGTTTATCCGGCAGTCGAACGGGTGGCGCTGTGTTCACAATGAAGAAGTGCCCCTTGTTCCCTATATGCAAGTAAAGTTTGGCAGTCATCAAAACCAGTCGCTGGAATTTGTCGTTGTCGGTGAGGCCGGAGGAAGCTAGGTCTGAAGGGACCAAGAAATTACTGGCACTGTGCTTGCGGAACGGAATACCCGTTTTATGTAGCTAGCTATAGCCCCGGACTGAGGCCAGCGATTGAACATTTCGCTAACTTACTGAAATACAACCCCTTAGTTTTGACATGAGTCGGCTCCGCTTGGCTTGACCCATTATCAGTCCATGTCCATCTGTGTGTTTAATGAAGCAATATTAGCCGCAACGAATTAGGAGCTAATCGTATGTATGACCATCCCCAGCCACCGTCAAATGAGTCGCCAAGTCACGACAGCCAAATCACGCTCGACTTTGTCCAATATATACTTGCAGCAGACGACGGGTATTGCTGGGAGCCCAGTGCGCCGGGCAGTGACGCTTACCTAGATCAACTTGAACAGGGTTGGCTGAGTCAATCGGGAGACCTGCCGCAAGGCGATCTCAGCGATGCCCAGTTTTTTGAAACGCTCGACCGGGCCTGGGAGGCGGCAGATGGGGCAACAACGGACCTCGAAACAGAGTTGAGGCAGTCTCTGGGCGATCGCGTTCCCCTAACATTGCTGCGCAGCCTTTTGACCAAGGCTCAGCAGATATTTGGCACCGATCATGCCCTAGGCAGTCAGCTTGTCCATTGCGTCCAAGGACTCGTCCCTCAGCTGGACGCAGATGATCTTCAAATCATGGCTCGCCCCTACGCATTAGCCATGCGTGACCGCCAAGCCTCTCCATCATTAGACACCCTTCACTCGTCAGTTCGAGCTGCGCCGTGGGACGACCTGATACCCATTGAGCAAGCGCGTCTTGGGCTTGAATTGTCCCATTACATCCTGTCTCAGCTTCCCCATCATCCACCCGGACCAATCCAAGCCCATGGGCCACGAACTAGTGGCGGCGGTTCATAAACCGGGTAGCAAAATTTTGCGCCCGCGTCGGCGAAATCGCTCGCGCCTTGAGGATCGCAGCAGTGAGAAAGGCATAGGACATCGCCCCAACTAGGGCCAATATCGCCGGATTGACAAACCCTGTTGTGTTCCACAGCGCGTGCAGCAGAGAGGCTGAGAGATAGCCAATCAGCAACGTTTGCCAGCGGTACTTAGGCTTAAGGACGCTGAGTCCGATAAAGTAGCCCAGGTAGCCACTGTAGGCCATGTGACCCGATACGGATCCCAGAATTCGAGGAATCAAAATTTGGAGTCCGAGTAAGCCGGTTTCAACACTGCTAGCACGGGCCTGCAGCGTGACATCCCCCACAATGCCTGGCACATACTGCCTTAAGGTTTCCATCAGCGTAAAGCCCACCGCCGATGCCGTCCCCAGCAAAATACCATCTAGCGGTTCGGCCACACCCCATGACCGTCGATTTCGGGGCAGCAGGGGGCCGATCCAAGCCACGAACAGGACCGGAAGCGCTTTGAGCAGTTCCTCCATCAGTCCAGCCCCAAAGAACATCTGCATCAGCAAACGCCAAACTTTGATTTCAGCTGGATCTACCGGAATTTGACCTGGCAAAACATCTCGAAATACCGCAATAAATAGCGGTAGAACAGGACTGATAAGCAGCAAAGCTGTTGCTGCCGCTGCCCCTAGTAATATCCACCAGGGCTTCTGCTTGCCGCAGAGCTGATAGACAAAGTAGTAGGCAAATCCGGAGATGTACACTGCCAAAATGCCGTTGAACCAGCTGGGATTCCCCACGGCAATGAACATAGAGACAACGAACAATACCGTAATAATTCCTGGCCCGAGGTATGCCTTGCGGGAGAGATCGTGCCCGGTAGAAATAATGGGAAAGAGCTGACTCAGGGTTACCTGTCCAGCAGCCGCTTGTCCCTCTGCGGCCAGATCGTGATCGGTGTCGTATTGATCGGCCGGAACCGGGAGATGGGCCGCCAAATCTTCAGGGGAGAGCAGCTCAAAGATAAACTGTGGCCCCTGCCGGCCAAGGCTGATGCGATCGCCTTCCTGTAGCCAATGGGTCTCTTCTAACCGCAGTCCGTTGACGTATGTCCCGTTGGAGCTATCCAAATCATTGATCTGCCAGGCGCTACGACCACTATCGGGCATCCTGTTTTGAGCCGAGATACAGACGTGGTGGCGGGAGACGCCAGTATAAACTCGTGTATCTAGAACAATTTCGCAGGTAGGATCCCGCCCGATTTTGACATCTCCGGCATAGGGGAGAGGGTAAAATTCAAGGCTAGCGATACCTTCGGAGGACACTTGCCGCAAAACGGCAGCGGGTAGTCGGGACGTTCTCATACCCTATGGCAATGGTGATGTCGAGGATGAACAGTAAGGCCGTAACCTTACTGCCATAGTGGCATAACCTAATCTCTTGTAGCCACGGGGGGCGTCCCTACAACCTCGGCAGCAGGTAAGGTGATAGGCGAATTCTACAGGTTAGCGCGGGCATCCTGCACCGCAGCATAGAAAAACAGCGCCGTCAGCGGCACGCTGAGAGCCAAGATAACGCCAGTTACGGTTCCACCTAGCTGGGGTACCCCAGAGGAAAGCTCAAATACAGAACCAACTGATGCGATTCCAGCCACGCACGAACAGGCCAGAAAAAGCCCGCTTTTGGGAGTTAACATAGCACCTCAATGGCTTGTAGTCTTATCAAATCTTACCCTAGCGCGATCGCGCCGCGCGTCGCACCAGATTGGCAAAGATCGAACCACAAAACCACTGCTAGCGAATAGCCTGTACAGCTTGAGACGAGAAGCCATGCTTATCCAGCTCTTGGGCTAACAGAAGCGCATTGTCAACCCGGTCGACAAACATAACGCCATTGAGATGGTCCATTTCATGCTGAATCACGCGGGACACCATCTCATCGACGGTCCGCCGTTGGGGCCGACCATTTTCGTCCTTGTAAGTCACCTCAACAATCTTAGGTCGCGTCACGTCCAAAAATACGTTGGGAACACTCAAACAGCCCTCTTTGAAGACACAAAACTGCTTCCCCGACCCCTTAATTACAGGGTTGATCAGCACCAATGGCGGTGTGGCGGCATCCTCTGGATCTGGATCAACAACCAAGATCTGCTTATTCACCCCAACCTGGGGCGCAGCTAGCCCAATACCATCCTCGCTGTACATCGTCTGCAGCATCTGTTTGACGAAGTCACGCGTGGCATTGTCAACTTTGGTCACCCGCTTGGCCGGCTGACGCAGCACGCGATCGCCCAGGTAATGAAGCTGAAGCGGCGGCTTAGACAGCTTCTTCTTTTCGACCAGCACTTGAGTTTGAGGAGCCATAGGGGAATGAATCTGAGAATTTTGATGGGTTGGATGGTTCACTATACCTAATTTTAATTTAATTCAGGGAAGGCTACCTGATTGGATTGTGCCAATATGATGCTGGCCAACACCTCATGCATCTCCATCCCGAGGGGCTTGTCCCAAAGCGATAGGCCCATCAACAAGAGTCGGTAGAATAAGGGTTCTATTTGGCATTACCCTGCTCAATGTGCGTAAGGACTCGCCCATGCTGAAATTTATTACCAAGCTAGACTACCTGCTACGAGAAACGCTGCTGGGCCTAAAGCGTGGGGGCTGGATGAATTGGGCTGCTGTCAGCACAGTGACGGTGCTGCTGTTTCTGTTTGGTTTAACGCTACAGGCCTCTTGGCAGTTTGAGCGGCTGCTCAACCAGTTCGGTAGTCAGCTTGAGATTTCGGCCTACCTCGAACCCAGCGTTGATGGCAGTCAAATTGAACCGACGATTGCCGCTATTCCCGACGTTACGGGTGTGACGCTAATCTCGCGGGACGAAGCCTGGAGAACGCTGCTCGACGCCATGGGCTTGTCGGACATCGCAGGGGCAACGCAGCAGCTGAGCGGCAACCCCCTGGTAGACGAGCTTAAGGTACGAGCCGCTAGCTCTGACGTTGTCCCGGACTTGGCCACAAAAATTGCCGCTGTTGAGGGCGTAGATGGCGTTCAGTATATCGATGAAGCGGTGCGGCGTATTACCGAGATTAACGATGGGCTGAGCCTTATCAGCATCGTCATGATTTCGCTATTGACGCTGACGGCGATCGCTGTCATCACGACTACAATTCGCCTCATTGTTATGGCGCGGCGGCGAGAGATTGAGGTAATGCAGCTGGTGGGGGCAACAGCAACCTGGATCTATTTCCCGTTTATTTTGCAGGGCATTGCGTTCGGATTTGCCGGAGCGCTGCTGGCTTGGGGCGGGCTCATGGGCATTAAGCAATCCGTCCAGCACGTTTTAGCACAGCAACCAGACTTTATTCAGTACCTCACTCAAGATACGGGAAGCTCTACAGGTCCGCTGCTTCTACCGGTGATTCTCCTCGGGTTAGGGAGTTCAGTTGGCCTCATGGGGAGCCTGTTTGCCGTCCGCCGCCATGCTATCCGGTAGCCGTTGCCCCCTACACCTACCAAACCGGCGCTACGAAAACGGGCAGCGATGGCGAACCGCCTGGGCCAGCAACAGCTTGTATTCATCGTCTGAAACAATGTAGGAGCCAAAGCGCTCTAGGTGAGGATTCGTCATCTGGGCGTCGAATAGCAGAAACTGACGCGATCGCAGCCGCTCTACCAGCTTTACCATAGCGACTTTAGACCCTTCTGGAATACGGTAGAACATTGATTCGCCGATGAATGCGCCGCCGATGGCAATGCCCAAAATTCCCCCAGCAAGCTCGCCATCTTGCCAGGTTTCAAAACTGTGGGCCCATCCCGTTCGGTTGAGAGCCCCATAGAGCTGCTGCAGTGTCGGAGATATCCAGGTAGTCTCCCGGTCGGCACAGCCTCGGACCACTTGATCAAAAGCCTGGTTGATGGAAATCTGAAATCGGTCTTGGTTGAGCGCTCGGCGCAGAGATTTTGGATAGCGAAAGCGATCATCTAATGGAATCAGAGCCCGTTCGTGGCTGGCATACCAATGGAGATCGTCGTCGACGCCGTCGGCCATAAGAAAGTAGCCGTTGGCGTACTGTTCAATAATGGCAGGAATGTTAAACACAGCAGTAATTGCGATCTACCCCTGTAGCCAGTACAGGCCCAGGGCGGGATGTGTCACTATAGCAATAGTTCGACGCGATTGATTTGGCGCGATTTACGTACCAACTTATGACTGAACCCCACTCCCCAACGCTACCGCTCGCTACTCACCCTGAGAAAGAGGGAGAATGGCTAAAGGCGAGCTTGCACAACTGGCTCGACACTGAGTTTATCAAAGAGCCCGTCAATCAGGTGATTGCCCAGCGGGCAACGCAGGTATTTGTGCGCCATCGCATGGAAGGCGAAACCGATGTCGGCGCGCTAGTGCTAGCCATTGTGACGGAAATGCAGGCGTTCGATTTCTCCAGGAGTTTCTTCAGCGAGTTTGCGGTCGCCAACGCCGTCAGCGATCTGCTGTTGGACAGCCTGGGAGTAGAGCGCTGCTGCGGACAGTAACAGAAAAAGTTTAAAAAAAAAGAGATAGCCCGCCCTGACATATCAGGTGGGCTATCAGTGTTAGGCGTTAGCCAGCAGGCTTACCAGCTTGACTTAACGACGCCAGGCAACAACCCTTCGTGAGCCATTTCCCGCAGCGCATTGCGGCATAGGCCAAAGTCACGGTAAACGCCACGAGGACGTCCCGTCAGCCAACAGCGGTTGCGCAGGCGATTTGGGGCGCTATTGCGGGGAAGCTGCTGAATCTTGCGATGAATCGCTAGCCTCTCTTGCTGTGTACTGGCGCTGTCAAACTGCTCTTTTAGCTCTTCTCGCTTCTGAGCATATTTGTCAATCAGCCGCTTGCGCTTTTTATCGCGCTCAACCATGGCTTTCTTGGCCATTGATTCGGTACTCCTGGAAATTTGGACAGTTTTTTAATTATAGCTATTTTGCGGTAGGTGACACCAGCCAGACTTGGAAGATATTTCGACTATAATTCACCTATGGGTGCTAAAAGCCTGATTGACAGAGATCGTCAAGGTACACAGCGTCAGCGTGATTTGGAGCGTCATCCAGCTCGCTCTTCGATGAAATAGTGGCAATAAGGCTAGTTCTTGCG
>JBARYO010000031.1:0-6582 GCA_049647905.1 Elainellaceae cyanobacterium
CTGGGGGTGGACCTGGCGATCGCGGGGGGAATGCACCGCGCCGATTACATTTCCAAACCGGCTGCCGCTTAGACCCACGCCGGGGCAGCGATTGTGCAATGTGTCTTTGTCCCAGAGGTCGAGCGGCCATCCCTGAGCCTGACGCTGTTGGGCCAAGGCTCGCCAGCGATCGCGATCATCCCCATCAAACAGCAGCTTGACAATGCCATCTCGGTTGTAGTCAATGGTGCGCCCGGTCTGCTGCTGCAGATCGTCAACCAGCTGGTCATAGTGTGCCAGGCTCTGCTGACGCATGGCCCAAGCGCGGCCCTTGGTCTTGCGGCTAATGGCCCCCATCAGCACCCCTAATGCTGCGCCGGTCGAGCCCTGGGCCGGAGATTGTTTATCCAATAGAGTAACTTGGCGACCGCTTTGGCTGAGTTCGTAGGCCAGCATCGCCCCCACTATGCCACCGCCAACAATCAGAATATGGTTTGAATGCTGACTCATCGGCGGTGAAATCGACGGCGCAACCACTTTGAATGCCAGTTGATCTTGCTCATAGGCTTCCCTTGCATCGCCTCTCCCACAATCACGTTCAGCTGCGCTCCAATCAGCATCACCAGCGAACTCATGTATAGCCACAGTAGCAGCACAATCACCGCCCCAACCGCACCGTAAACTCGGTTGTAGTTACCGAAGCGCGCGACATAAAGTCGAAACAGCCGTGAAATCAAAGCCCAGGACACCGCCGCCAATGCCGCGCCGGGTAGCAGCGGGGTTTTCGCAGGGTACTTGCTAGGACCAAAGCGGTAGAGAAACGCGAAGGCGATCGCCATCACCCCCAGCGCTAGGGGCAAACTCAAAAAGCGCACGGTGGACAAGAGCGCCTGCTCAATTAGATCCCGCTGAATAATGGCTTGCTTCAGCAAAATTCCGAGAAGAATATCGCTGATAAAGATCAAAAACGTGGCGACAATCAGCAGCAGTAGCGCCCCGCCCGTCAGCCCCAGGGACACCAATTTTGCTCGCCAAAATGACTGACGCTGGGACGGCGGAACACAGTAAATTTCGTCTAGCGATCGCATCGCCGCACTCACGGCTCCAGATGCAATCCAGACGGCAATGATGAAACTAACGGAGAATAAAGAGCTGTTTCCACCCCGACTCACCTCAGCAGCGAAGTTATCGATAAGCTCAAAGGCTTCCACTGGAACGATTTGGCTCAACCTACCCATAAGCTCCTCAAACCGAGCTTCCAGAGGATTAAAGAGGCCAATTGCGGTGAACATGGCCAGAATTGCTGGGAAAAGCGCCAGAATTGCGCTGTAGGCAATTTCAGACGACAGTCCCATGAGGCGCTGCTCACCGCTGCGAATGACGGTTTCCCAAACAATAGCGGGAGAGAGATGTTTGAAAAACCGAATGAATCTGCGGGGCATGAACTCGCTTGTGGGTGGAGCAGCCCTCAAGGCGACTCAGTCAGGGAAGTAGATGGAAGGGTGTACGGGAGGGTGACCGTAAACCATGTCCATCCATCATAGCTGTCTGCTTCAATAGAGCCTGCCAACCGACTGACCAGTTTTTTGACGAGAGCTAGCCCTAGACCTGTGCCCGCCTGCCGCCAGGGATCCGCGTGGGGTATTCGGTAAAACCTCTCGAAAATGTGGGGCAGTTCTGCCTGGGTAATCTGCGCCTGGTTTCCGACTGTCATATAGACCAGATCTGTAGTGGTATCGTTTGAGGCAACATCGCTTGGACAATGGCTTTTGCTGTCGTTAGTCGGGCTGGATGATAGGGTACAGGTCAACTGAATCTGTCCGCCTGCTGGCGTATATTTGCAGGCGTTGTTGAGCAGCTCTGCCAAGATCCGCTGCAAAATATCGGCATCGCTCGTAATTCTCAGCCTGTCGGGACAAACCCGCAGGGATAGGGTTTGCTGGCGTGAGACGATGCGCCCCTGGAAGGGACGGACTAGATGGGCAATCCAGCTGTTTAAGTGGATGATCTGTGGTCGGACAGGAACCGACCCAGCTTCTAGACGCTGCATATCTAACAGGTCGTCGATCAATGTCGCTTCACGTCGGGATTCTGACTCTAAAATCTCTAAGTACTTGCTCTGCTTGTCGGAAAGGGCTGTCGTTTCCAACATTCTCAGCGCCATTCTGACGTTCGCGATGGGGGTTCTCAGCTCGTGGGATACGGTGCTGAGGAAGTCGTCTTTTAATTGATTCAGCCGCTTTAACTCATTCACCTGCGATCGCGCGGCCTGGTACAACCGGGCCTGACGAATGGCAATGGCACATTGGTTTGCCACCTGCTGCACGAGCCGAATTTCAAATTCGTTGAAGACATGACCTGGATGATGGACAAGCCACAAATCCCCCAATACGTCTTGCTGCACCCCATCCGCTGTTGAATCGACAAAAATTGGACAGGCCAACAGCGAGGCCTGGCCTCGGTCTGGGTTAGGGCTCAAGGAGCAAAACTGAAAATAGACCCGATGGCGCAGCTGATTATAAAGTTCTGGAAAGTTATTCATTTGAGCGACGCGCCCACGATAAGCCGGACTGACATTCGCATGCTCGTAGAAGATTGTTGAGGTTTCTTGCTCTAGATCGTAAAGAGCCGCGTTACAACCGCCTAGCTCCAGTACAGACGCTAGCTCTTGCACCGCCGTCTGAAGAATTTGAGCTTCATCCAGTGAGTCGCGGACCTTGTCTGTAATTCGTTTTAATGTGGACTCAAACAGGGCCGCCTGGCGCACCTGTGCCGCCTTTTCCCCAATCTCTGCTTCCAAGCCTATATTGCGAGCCTGAAGTTGCTGGTATTGCTCAGCTTGCTCAACTGCAATGGCAATCTCAGCAGCGACAGGAGAGAGGCTATCTAGCTCAAACCTGTGCCATGTTTTGGCACTGTTACTCTGATGCAGGCAGATTAACCCCTCGGGGCGATCGCCCCAAGAGGCGACTACGGACGCTTTGACGCCATCAGTCTGCCGCCAAGCATCCCATAGCCCCAGAGGCAGGCCGTGATCGTCTGTTGAAGCAGCTCTGCAGGCGGCTGAGCCCAAGTACTCAAGCGTGGTCACAAACACATCATGCTCCAGCGTAGGGGCGAAGCTCAGTGCGGGGATGACGCTACTACTTGCCTCCAAATGGAGTGCTTGTGCCGATTTTGAAGCATTAAGCCGATAGATGGCAACGCCATCAGCCTGGAACAGCTGTCGGATTTCGATCGCAGAATTCTGAAGAATTTGATCGACGTTCAACACCCGGCGAATTCGATGAACAGCCCGCTTTAGCTGTTGTTCGTGTTGTAGTTGCTGCTGCCAAATCGCCTCAGCCATCATTCCAGCAACTCTTGGGTTCGCCTGCTCCACAGATCCATCATGATTGGACCTTGTTCTATATAAGCTTGTCACCGATTTCAAACTCCGCCGCACATGATTAACGTGACGAGCTAGCACCATGCGGTAAAACATTGTCCGCTACACACCAGTACTCGTCTTACTCTGAAGGTGCCCAAATAGACAATGTTTGACTAGTCGTTTCTGCGGAGCTTGATACCACCTATAAGATGTCATGCTACGGCGATCGCCGTAGTGCCATGCAATACATAGACAAGATGCCCCCATTCGCCAGCCTAAATCCAGCGCGATAGCGTCATAGTTTTCCGGGAAAAAGCATGGGCGGAGAGAGACTCGAACTCTCACGACCGAAGTCGCCACATTTTGAGTGTGGTGCGTCTACCAATTTCGCCACCCGCCCTCGGATGGTGTTTCTCCATTATTATAGGCGATCGCGCCTTTATTCAATAGCTTTTGATAGCCTTGACTGGCCGACCATCGCTCAATTTCGCGAGCCCGCAACACCGGCAAGGGATGGGTGAGCTGGCTTACCTGGGCTTCTTTGAGTAACGTTCCGAGATCGTCTGTGCTAACGCTGTCGTAGGAGCGGGCTTGGTCCAAAAAGGCGTCTAGGTTGAGCTGAGGCGCGAGGGTTGCCGATCCGCCCGTGAGTTTCATTAGCACAGAGGCCACGGTGCGATGATCCTGGGCCACGAGCAAGGCAGCGCGATCGCAGGTGAATTCTGCGCAACGGACCCATTGCATCAGCTGCGCCTGAAGGCTTTGGGCAATGGCGGCCCCTAGAGGCAGCAGTTCACCGGAGGCCAGCAGAATCAAGTTGGCCAGGGTTAAATATACGCCGTGCTCGCACTTTAGATGGCCTAGCTCATGGGCAATGACAGCTTGGATCTCTTCTGGTGAGAGCAAGTCGACCAGCGAGGTATGCAGCATGATGAAGGGCTGCTGCCCTCGAATCGCAAAGGTATAGGCATTGGGCTGAGGATTTTGCCGGAGATAAAGCTGGGGAACATCTAAATCTAGAATCTGGCATGCCTCGGTCAGGAGATGGTGTAGGTGGGGGAGTTGCGTCTCGCCCACGGCGATACTAGAGGAGATGTTATCGAGGTAGAAAAAACGTTCTGCCACAGACCCCAGCAGATTTCGGATGATGAGATCGAATCCAGGAAACTGGCGCAGCGCCTGGGTCGCCTCTAAATCGAAGGGATGACGAAACTGATCTGAGCGGATGCCCTGCAAAACAACTTTAGAGGTGACCATAGACGGTGCCGTAGACGATGTAGAAGGACAAAGGAGCGATGACGAGCAAAGGACTGTTAGACGAGAAGGGAATGCCAGAGCGCATAGTGCGATCGCTCAAACAGCAAGGCCCCCCTGACAATATGCTAATCTGGCATGACACAGGATGGGAACACCACGTTGAAGGATGCTAAAAGATAATGCCGATGGTTACCCATTAGTTGTCGAAAGGGCATGCCCTCGCTCCAGGTTTCCAGAAAGCATCGCATCACTAGCTTTCCTTAGGACCTGACAGTGGCTAGAATGGTGGCATAGACATTGAGCTTAAGATCCATAAAATGCCCCAAGGAAGGCAATCTAGCAGAAAACGCATGGGTTAGCGTCATCTAAATTGGCTAGTCTCGACTTATTTATTGAGGAGAACATCATTCATGCTTAGCCGCAAGATCTATCAACTTTGTTGCGATGGTCGTGAGGTTTGGATCTTCTTGCGGGATCAGCAACGCTGGATTGAGCGGGCTCGGATTCTCGATATCGAAGGTGACCTTGTTACCGTGCGGTATGAATCAGACGAGGAAGATGAGATCTGCTCGTGGGAAGAAATGATTCGCCTGGAAAGCATCGGCTCTATTCAGCAAAAGCTTTCAATGGTCCCCAAAGGAAATGTAGAGCTGCTAACTGCAGAAGATTGCCCAGAGGCTGAGCAAATTAAAAACCAATGGCCTGACGCCAACGAAAGCTAGGTCATGTCACTATAGGCTGATTTGTAGACGGGGCAGTATCCTTCTGGCGTCACGTGGAATCCAAACAGTGCTGACGATTCGTTCCAGCACCGCTGCCCCCGGTAGTAGGCACAGCTATCGCAGCAGTCTACTGCATTGCTGGCAGAGACATCGCTTAGGATTTCTCGCTGCTCTATGCCACGTAATATGAGTTCCTTTCCCTGCCAGCGGGCCTCAATGATGCCAGTATCGGCAAACTGCTGCCAGCGAGGCTCTGTCATGATGGCTTGATCCAGGGTGATAAACACCGCTGTTTTGAGTTCTGTAAGCTCCCCGCCGTAGTGGTTGTCGGGAGATTCTGGCTGAATGAATGTATCCCCTATCGGCAGTTCCACAGTGGTTTCTGCCGTTGGCAAATGAAGATGGTATCGATTTTGTAGATCTTCTACACTTGTTAGATCCGTTAGATATGACGGTGAGCCATGAACAAAAATGACATGCTGGGGGCGAATATTGTGGATAGACTGGAGCGTTCCGGCCCCGTCACAGTGGTTGCTGAGGAGGTATGAATCTACGGCCAGTTCACCCGTTTCCAGCCGTGCGCGGAGACGCTCAGAAGACTGAATTTGCGCTTGCACATCGGCCTGCACAGCGCCTATCTGCCCTAGTGTCTCCGGCAACAGAAGGAGCCAATCCTCTGGGTAAAGGTCGTAGCATATCTCCAAATCGGCACTTGACTCAGTGATAACGATGTTGAGACCGGACTGCAATGAGTCAGGCGTCGCTGTATTAAGTCGTCTGACGTAGGGGCGGATGCGCTCATCCCAAAACAGAGACTGGTGTCGGGCAAAGTTTTTAACGGTGTTGGGGAAGCTATCTAGCAGATCGAGATAGGTATCGCAGGCCGCAGCAACAGCGTCGTTGACCCAAATATTGATGTCCTGACCGGTGAAGTGGTGGTGACTGCGGAGCAGCATCAATATTTCTTGACCTAGCCCCAAAACCGTAGTCGGCAGGACAACAGACCGCTGGTGCTGGAGAGATTGGCTGATTTTTGCGGCCAGCTGATTTTCCTGCTGCCGCCTGCGCGGGTGGCGCGCGGTGCCATAGCTGCCTTCAACGATGAGAACATCTGGCTTGAGATTTCTCAGCTCCTCAAGGGGAAAACCGTCCACTAAACGGGAATTGGATAGGGTAAAGTCGCCAGTATAGACTGCTTTGTAGCTCCGGCTCTCGGCCATGTAAGTCAGGACAGCAACGGCTGCACCCGGTAAA
>JBARYO010000032.1:0-3213 GCA_049647905.1 Elainellaceae cyanobacterium
CCCCAAGTCCAGAGCTATCGATAAAATCAATGCCGCTCAGATCAAGCACCACGTGAGGTGGCCCATCGTCGATATACTTCCCCAGAACTTTGCGAAAGGTGGGTTCAGAGAAAGCATCAAGAAGACCTGCTAGCCGGAAAAGCTGATACTTTTCCTTGGCATCTCTAGCTCCTCTTAGGCTGACGGTTAACGTAATTTGCTCAGGAATAGCGCCCTCCTTATAGCGTTTAATCTATATAGCATCTATAACAATTATTAAACTTGAGGCTTCAGTATAGGACAGGATTTCGTCCGCTGCAACACAACTGTATCCACTTGGCTGACCCATCAGCGCTCAGTCCCACAGATCCGTCTTCTGACGTAGGCTCACAAAGTTGCCGTTTCCCAAAATTAGATGGTCAAGCAACGGAATACCCAAGATATCTGCTCCAGAGAGCAGTTGGCGCGTTAGCGCTAGATCGTCCGCACTAGGGTCAACGCTACCGGACGGGTGGTTGTGAGCCACCACCACCCGTGTTGCCCCATGGCGGATAACGGCGCGGAAAATGTCGCGGGGGTGTGCTAAGGTCTCTGTTGCCGTTCCAACGCTAATAATTTGAGAACCCAGCACGCGGTGCTTAACATCGAGGAGAAGCACAGCAAAACGCTCCTCAGGTTGCCACATTAGATCGTTGCTCAGAATTGCCGCCGCGATCGCCGGATCATCGATGACAGTTCCCATGGGCGGGCGGGTATGCAGCACCCGTCGTCCAAGCTCAATTGCCGCAAGTATCGTGGATGCCTTGGCTTCGCCAATGCCGGGAATGTCCATCAGCTCGTGAGCACTCACATGGCGTAGAACGGCAAGGGGATCCTGCTGATGATGGCCAAGCACTTGGAGAATATGCTGACCTAGGCCAAGCGCCGAGAGTTTACCCGTTCCTTGGCCTGTCGCAATTAGAATCGCTAAAAGCTCCGCCGTAGAGAGTGCTTTAGCCCCGTTGCACATCAAGCGCTCCCGAGGGCGATCCTGACTGGGCAAATCAGCGACTCGCGGCAAGTTGGTCATTGTTACAACCCTGAACGGTAGGTTGTCTACCTATTCCCCATCTGGCAGGACAGGTAAACCCCAGAAAACACTGAAGTTACCCATGTCAGACCATTTCCGTTCCCCTAACACCAAATCTTTGCGATCGCATGATATATAACACCGTAAAATTTATCGTTTCGCCATGGGAATGCTGATTTGAATCGTTACACTCGGACTAAAAGCAGATGAGACTAAAGGTCACCCCCATGCCGCGAATGGAAGTCTATCAACCCCTCACCCGACTGCTCAGCGCAGCTGATACAGAGGCTCTCGAAAGCTGGACCACAAGAACGTTGTACCAGGGCGCACGGACAATTGCCATTGACTTGACAAACGTCATGTTTATGGATAGCCAAGGTCTGGGCATTCTCCTTTCAGCCCAAAAGCGTGTGCAGCAAGCTGGGGGGGTCTTCGCCCTTTGCGGGGTTCAAGAGCAGGCGCAAATGGTACTGGACCTGACCAATACCAACACGCTCTTCACCATCTATGATTCCGTAAACGCGTTTGAACATTCCTTGACCCAATCGGCTTAAGGGACCAAGTATCCAGTCCCACCAGCGCTGACCTGCAAAAATTGCAAAACGTAGGCTGAAGGGGCGGGTGTTGCCCCGTCCCTTCAGCCTACGTTTTGCTCAATTTACGCTCCGCAGCAGCACCGCAACGACATGGATTACGTCTAGCGGCTTCCGGCATTCCCGCCGGTGCGGCTAGCTGTGGCGGTCTCCTCAGTTGCCGCACCTTCCGCGCAGTCTAGCATCCGCAGCGTCGCTGACGCAGCATAGTTGCGCTGAGTTGCGCTATTGGGGAAGAAGGCCGTTCCCGTTTCGTTTAGCGGTGATGCAACGCCGCAGTAGGACGACATTTGAGTGACGACGCGGGATGCCCAGTGGCCGTTGATGTCCGAAAACGTCATCGCATCTTGAGTAGGCCACAATGCTACGTTGGACTGAGCACCCTGGCTGTATTCGGCAGCTCGGCGCAAAATTGCCATCATCTCGGCACGGGTGACGGTTTGAGTCGGTCTAAAGGTGCCGTCTTGGTAGCCGCTGATGATGTTGTTGTCACGGGCAAACTTGATCTTGGCCGCACTCCAGCGGGATCCATCCACGTCGGGATAGGGATTATTGCCCGTTGCCGATAGTGTCATGTCAGCATCCGGTAGGGTATTCAGCGCCTCAACGACCATGGACACCAGCTGCTCGCGGGTTAGGGTCTGGCCGGGGCGGAAGGTATTGTCCTCAGAGAATCCAGCAACGAAGCCCCGATCAACAGCCGCTTCGATATCCATGGCGTAGATGTCGTTAGCGATGTCGCCGAATACAAATGAGGTCTGGCCACCGTCGCCACCCGGTACCAGCCCAGGCAAAGCGCTGTTGTAGGCAAGGTAAACATGCCCCAAGGTCTGTCCCTGATAGGTGCGCTTAGCAAACTCCCAACCAGGGTTGAGGTTGAGCTTTACAAAGCCATCTGCGCTGCCTCTGGCGCTGCCGATTTCAAGCTCGCTGCCGCTGCCCAGCTGAAACGGGCGGCCTAGCAGTTTGAGATCGCCGTCTCGCTCGACGACCCGCAGGCTATATTGTAGACCCAAATCTTCGCCATCAACGCGGATGGAATAGCCATTGCTGTCAGTGCTGCGACTACAGATGCCCGTAAAATCGAAGGTTGTTAGCAGTGGATCAACCACTACGGGGGCATTGCCGCTCTCGTTCCAGCAAGAGCGATCGCTGGAGATCTGCTCTAGCACTAGCAGCTGGTGGTTCCGCTCACCGAAAGGCGCTGCGATCGCGACGAACTTATTTTGGTCAACGTCTTTCTGTCCAAATAGCGGAGCAGCGGTGGTGGGAGTGAGGGGGGCAATGGCGGTGATTGCGCCTGCTGCTGCTGTGGCGACTGTGGCAAGCGCTGCAAATTTACGGCGAAGTGAAGTCATGGTTGTGTCCCTTATCTATAGCGTGTTGTGAGGATGTGTAGATCCAGATCAAGCACCGACATCGGGATGGCGATTGGTAGTGCTGTCCTCTGGTGTATCCCCATTATTTCTAGGGACGCTATGGCATGAGGGGGAGACCCGGCGAGTTTCTGAAGTGTCTGAGACGCTGCAATATTGTCCGGATTTGCAAAAAGCGCTCTATGAACTGATATAC
>JBARYO010000033.1:0-4522 GCA_049647905.1 Elainellaceae cyanobacterium
GCTGAGGGCGATCGCCGGACTGTGGTCGTCGGGGGACGGGACGATTGTTCATCCGCCAATGGACCAAATTTTGTTCTTGCCGCAGCGCCCCTACATGGTGCCGGGTAGCCTGCGAGATCAGCTGTGCTATCCGCAAACCCATGTGGAGATTTCGGACGAGCACCTCGGTGAGATCCTATGTCAGGTGAACTTACCCGATTTGGCCCAGAGGTTCGGCGGCTTCGATGTTGTAGAGCCCTGGTCTGAGGTGCTGTCCCAGGGAGAACAGCAGCGAGTATCCTTTGCACGAATTTTGACCAATCAACCCAAATACGTGATTTTGGATGAAGCCACAAGCGCGTTGGATGCCCACAATGAAGCCCATCTCTATGGGGATCTTCGACAGCGGGGCGCAACTGTCCTGAGCGTAGGACACAATTCGTCCCTAACCCAGTACCACGATCAGATTTTGATGCTGACGGAAGACCAACAGTGGAAAGTTGCATCGGCTTCAGCGGCGTAGCTGTGATGGTCCAACTCAGATTCGCGGGGGGCGCTTCACCAAACTCAGAACTACATCAATCTGTATTACGTCCTCTAATGCGCTGTCTTGCAGACGGGGCATCGATCCCTTGCGATCGCCCCAGATGCATGTTTCCGCACAAATCTGAAGACATTGTAAACAAAAATCACAAATATCCGATTCTGCAAAGAAACATTGCAGATGCGTGATCGGCTTGTTAGCGTGAGTGAGTGATTGCATCTAGTCGAACGACAAAGGAGGCAATATGCCCTGTAATGCAGATTGTGCAGCACTTACGCCAATCGCAAATCATATTTCCTGAGCGGACCTACGGCAGCTTGTAGGCAGTCTCAAGTCCAAACCTCGGCTAGTTCCCTGCGCGCAGATCAAGGTCCCTTTCGTTCCCATGTTGGTTCCAAAAGGGACTGTTTTACCGGTGGTTCCCAAGCCATTACACCGTCATCTCACTGTTCTCCCGTTTCTAGGCAACCTCACCGTATGCGTTGAGCAGTGTCCGGCGACATCATCAGTCCTGGCTTGATTTGATTACCGTCATCAGACGGTTCAACCTTTTTGCACATCCAATACTGACCTCTGACGAGGGTAAAGGCTGCGATCGCGCTGCCCACCTTACCCATCGCCAGATTTCACAGGAGCATCACTACTATGAAATTACATGGAAAGACAGCGCTGGTTACCGGCGCATCCCGTGGCATTGGCGAAGCGATCGCCCTTGAGTTGGCCCAACAAGGCATAAGGCGCATTATTTTGGTGGCCCGCAACCAGCAGCGGCTGGCCCAGGTGGCCGCGCAGGTAGAGGCGCTGGGGGTCGAGGCTGTCCCGCTTGCATTGGATCTGACCCAGGTCAAAGCAGTCAGCATTGCTATTGCCCAGGCTTGGAAGCACCATGGCCCCATCCATCTGCTGGTGAACTGTGCCGGGGTTGCCCACCAGCAGCCGTTCATTCATTCACGCTTTGCCGATGTGCAGTCGGAGATCGACACCAACTTGATGGGTCTATATGCCGTCACCCGCTTTGTGGCCCGGCGCATGGTGGTGTATCGCGAGGGCAAGATTGTCAACGTATCCAGCCTAATGGGGAAGGTGGCGGCACCCAGCATGGCCACCTACTGTGCCACCAAGTTTGCCGTAGTGGGCTTTAGCCGAGCGCTGCGCCATGAGCTAGCGGGCTACAACGTCGAGGTCACGGCCCTGCTGCCTTCGCTGACGGACACAGATATGGTGCGGGAGTTTAAGTGGTTTCGAGGGGTGACTCCCGTTTCTACTGAGGCCGTGGCGCGGACCCTGGTGCAAGGCTTAGAGGGCAACGCGGCGGAGATATCAGTGGGGTGGCAAGCCCAGCTAGCGCTGTGGTGCGATCGCGTAGCGCCGTGGCTGCTGAACCGGGTGATGCAGCTGGCGTCGCCATCGGTATATTAATCCCATGGTTGGGGCACAGCATGCTGTGCCCCAACCACTATTTTCCCTAGAAATATTCTATTTACTGCCGTAATAAAAGGCGATCTCCTTCGCCTTTAGGGGCGCAAAGTCTGCCGCTTCTAGCTTTTCGTCTAGCTCTTGCTGGCTCATATGCTTCGCACCAATGCGGACAATGCGCGATCGCATGCTATTCGTCACGCCACTGCGCTGCCGCCCGGCCTCCAGAGCCATGACATCGTTGTATAGCTCCAGCTTACTAGCAGGGATAATACTACCGTCGAGGTCTTGCCCCTTGGCAATGGCGGCATCAACCGCATCGGCCCCTGTGCTGGTGGACATAACAAGAGTCTCAAACGCTACGCCCGAATTGTATCAGGGTTTGTGTCTGAGGTTTCGGGCCTGGCCCGCAGCTGGCTCGAATCATCATGTACTGCCATCAACCCAAAGCAGCTGCACGGCAATAAGGGCAAAGCCCAGCGCCGCCGCCGCCTTGACCCACCGAATCGGCAGCAACAGCGCCGACACATCCCCCAGCCACACCCCCAAGATTGAGGTCAGCAGCAGCGCCGATACGGCTCCAAAGAACACTGGGCGAAGGGAGGACGCACTGCCGCTGAGGGCGATCGCCGCCAGCTGGCTCTTGTCCCCCAATTCTGAAATAAATACTGTAACGAAGGTCAACCCGAGTAAATTCCAGTCCATAGCAATCCTACCTACGCAATGTCACAGATTGACCACATCCCACAGCAGGAGTATTGAGATAAACGCCAATAGAGCCCCCGTTGCGGTCTCCAAGGTATCGACAGAAACGCGGCGAGACAGCCATCGCCCCACCAGAACTCCCACTAGGGTTGTCGAAATGAGCGCTGACCCGGCTCCGAGAAAGACAGTCAGCGGAGCCTGAGATTCGGCGCTCATAAGGAGGGTCGTCACCTGAGTTTTGTCCCCAATCTCAGCGACAAAGATCGTGACGAACGTTGTGAGGAAAAGCTTCAGTTCGCCGATAGGAGCGGCATCTGAATCAGCGTTTTGACTAGTTACGTCCGTAGGAGCCGCCTGATCGCCTGTATAGGGTTGTCCTATGTCGTTTTGCGTCGCTAAATTGAGAGGATCGGATTCAGAAGAACTCAAGGTCGTTGGGGTGAATTATTCAGCTAGCTCAGGGGTAGATTGTTCTGGTAAAGCTGCGCAGACTGTAACGCTACATCAGCTGCATCTACCGCCAACCGCAATGTGCCGTCCCATTTTAGCCCGAATCAGGAGTCGTTCTGCCCCGTCATATCTGGGGTCGATGCGATCGCCTGCTGGTAGCGCGCCATCTCCAGGCTGCGATCGCCGTAGACGCTTTCAATTTGCTCAACACAGCAGTCGATGGCAAAATCATCCATCTCGTCTGGCAGGACGCCAAACATATCGTAAAAGACCTCGGGCTCAACTCGACAGAAGCGGGGGCGATCGCTATAGATTTGACAGCGCCGCGTCAGCTGGTCGAAGTTGATGCACCAGCCATCTTCCCCCACCATGCTCAGGTAACGCACCAGCTCGTCCTCAGAGAGATAGTCTGCCAAGTCGGGGCGCTCTGATGGATCAAGATAACAGCAGGCTCCACAATGATCGATGCAGCGCCAGGTGGCCATAGCAGCATTAGTTCTATTAACGACAAAGCGCGGTGTCAGCCGACAGGGAGGTACCTGAATCGGGTAAGATGTGTTCCAGATTCTATCCCGGCAACCCCATTTATTTAAGTTTACGTTAGGAGGCGTCATGGGTTTTTTGACAAATGCACTGAGTGGTCTAAATATCGAGGCGATTATTCAGCTGACGTTGGTTGGCATGATTATGATCTCAGGCCCCATTGTTATCTTTCTATTGGCAGCAAGCCGAGGTGATCTGTAGCTGAGCCGCCTCTCGTTGTACAGCATGAACTGCGTCGGGATAAACCCGCGCCATCGCTAGATATGCCGTCATTGGCAGCGGGGCCTGGCATATTTTAGTTTTCTAACGTTTTGAGATGCATTGATCGGTTTCTTCAAATCCTCACAGAAAAGCTCCCAGAATTTTTAGAGCAAAGTGCTAAGATTGCCATGACTGTGCTCTGAGGGTTTGACGTGACTCATTCTGCAACGCTGACGCTCCAGCCGCCAATGCCTCAGCTTGTCGATAACAGCCGACTGCGACTGTTTTCGGGTTCATCTAATATCACGCTGGCTCAGGAAGTTGCCCGCTACTTGGGTATGGATCTTGGGCCAATGGTTCGCCAACGATTTGCTGACGGAGAACTCTACGTTCAGATTCAAGAATCTATTCGCGGCTGTGATGTCTACTTAATTCAGCCAACCTGCCATCCGGTCAACGATCACCTGATGGAGATGTTGATTATGGTGGATGCCTGCCGTCGGGCCTCCGCTCGCCAAATTACAGCGGTGCTGCCGTATTACGGCTACGCTCGCGCTGACCGTAAAACAGCGGGCCGGGAGTCTATTACAGCGAAGCTCGTCGCCAACATCATCACCGAAGCAGGTGCAGACCGCATTTTAGCGATGGATCTACACTCTGCCCAAATTCAGGGCTACTTTGATA
>JBARYO010000034.1:0-5603 GCA_049647905.1 Elainellaceae cyanobacterium
CCCTCCGACTAAAGCAGCTTCGGAAGAGCAAGCTCCAGATCAAGGTTCCGATTAGCGCAATGTCGTCGGCAGCACTTGCCTAAATTAGCAGGTTTGGCTTAACTGACTAGTAGGTGCTTACTGAACAAAGCAGCAGTTGGGCCGCCAGTCAGCTTTGGTTTGATTTTTACCGGTCAACCCTCAACAACGACGTTGGAGTAGCGTTATGCATCGATGGCTATCAGGATCCCTCAGTACAGAAACCTTGACCCTCTCAATTCAGGGGCTGCCCAGCGCGTTGAGCGGTCTGACTATTGTCCAGCTCTCTGACCTGCATTATGATGGCGTACGTCTGTCCACAGAACTGCTGCTGGAAGCCATTGACCGCAGCAACAGCTATAGCCCTGACCTAGTCGTGCTTACCGGAGATCATATCACCAATGACCCGGCCCCTGCGGCTCAGCTCGCTAGTTACCTTGGGCGGCTGAAGGCAAAGGCTGGGGTCTACGCCATCTTAGGCAACCACGATATCTACTACCCAGAAACTGCCCCCGCTGTGACACGGGCCTTTGAAGGGGTTGGAATTCAGGTGTTGTGGAACCAAGTGTGCTATCCCTGGGGGGATGGGCTGGCCTTGGTGGGGCTGGCGGATTATTGGTCGCGGGAGTTTCGCACTGCCCCTTTGGAAACTATTCCTGCTCATACCCCCCGCTTGGTGCTCTCCCACAATCCAGATAGCGCTGTACCGCTGCAGCGTCATCGGGTCGACCTGCAGCTATCTGGCCATACCCACGGCGGCCAAATCGTGCTTCCTGGCCTAGGGCCTATCCCCCAGTGGTACCAGCGGCTGTGCAACCGCACACCGGCCTGGCTCCGGCAGTACATTCCCTATATGCGTCAGGACTGCCATAAAGTCGTCAAGCATTGGGAGTGGGCTCAGGGGCTGCATCAGGTGGGAAAGAACATGCTTTATGTAAACCGAGGGTTAGGAACCTTTCCACCAGGGCGACTGTGGTGCCCTCCGGAGTTGACGGTGATTCGTCTGGTGGCGGCTCCCAATGCGCCGGTTACTGCAGAGCAGGTGGCGATCGCAGCAGGCTAACGGAAGTCGCTCCGGCTACAGCCCAGGGCAATGCTCAAAGCCGAGGGCCTGAACGAGTCGAACCAGGCAGCCCTGCCCTCCCTACCGCTGCGGCTCACACACCATCTCCCGCAACACATCCAAAAACGTAAACGCGGCAGGCGTGAGAAGCGCGCCCTCAAGAGTCGCCACGCTGACAATGCGAAACAGCGGCACCGGCAAACCAAACACCTTCACCCCAGCTGGAATCGGCTCCGTCGCCAACCTCGGACTAATGGTAATTCCCAGTCCCTTGGCCACCATATTCACAATCGTCGCGTCAGAACGCACTTGATAGGTGGGGTGGAGGGTGACGCCGTAGGCTTGGCAGTGGTCATAGACCATGGCATCGCAGAAATCTCCCACCGGGGCCATAATCAGCGGATGTGATTTTAGGGTAGGCCAGCTCAGGGCCTCATCCCCACAAGGGATGCCCGGCGGCACCAGCACCACGAACTCATCCCGCATGAGTTCCCAGGTCTCCAGACCGGGATCCGCCGGGAGGTAGGTGATGCCGATGTCAGAGCGTCCACGATGCAATGACTCTTCCACCTCCGGGCGGTCGTCGTATTCCGCAATGTTTACTGCAATCGCCGGGTAGCGGCGACAGAACTCAGCAATCACCTCGGGCAAAATGTGGGAGGCTGCGCTGCGAAAGGCAGCGATGCGCACATAGCCCCCCTCCAGCCCTTTAGAGAGATTGGCCTGCTGGGTAATGTCATCGAGCAGATCCATCACCCGCCGCGATCGCTGCACAATTTGCTCTCCCACTGGCGTCGGATGAGCACCATAGCGTCCCCGAGCCAGCAAAATGACCCCCAGCTCATTCTCTAAAGCAGCAATTCCATAGCTGACGGCAGATTGGGACAGCTGCAGGGCCGCTGCCGCCTCACTAAAGCTGCCGCAGTCCGCCACCGCCACCAGCATCTGCAGGTGGGAGAACTTGAGCTGAGTTTGAGTATCCGGCATGGCAATGTGAGGCGGTGCAACGGGGCAGTATAAAAATATTGTCCCCAAGGATGGGGCAGTCACCGGTCAGACTTCCATCAAATTTTGTCATGGACGTGATGAGCGCTGATGTTAGCCGCAATCCAATGGGGCAGCTACGGTAGTGGAATAGGACCATGCCGGTTCAGCGATTCGAAAATTCAGGGTTCATCAGGAAAGCATTGTCATGTTGTATTCACCCACTCGCGCCACCCAGGGCACGACGCTTATTATCCTAACGGCGCTCATCTGGGGCTCCTCCTTTGCCGTCACCAAAGACACCATGACGGAGGTGTCCCCAGCCGCCCTAATCGGTATCCGCTTTGCGATCGCGGCATTGGCGCTGGCCCCCTGGCTGCTGCGGGTCAACCAACGGCTGCTGCAGGATGGGGCGCTGCTTGGGGCAATTTACTTCACGGAAACCACCGTTGCGTTGAATGGCCTACAGACGATTTCCGCCAACCGTTCTGCATTCATCATCAGTCTCAACGTTATTTTCGTACCCATCTTGGCGACTCTGCTGGGGCAGCGGCTATCGCGCTCGGTGCTGGTGGCAGGGCTGCTGGCCCTGACGGGAATTGGCGTCATGGCCTGGGAGGGAGGCGGCTTGGTCTGGGGTGACCTGCTCACCTTAGGGTCGGCTCTAGGGGTGGCGGCGTACCTCTTGGTGCTAGAGGCGGTAGCCCCACGCCACGCTGCCCTCCCCCTAGCCGCGGTGCAGATTGCGGTGATGGCGGGTCTGGGGCTATTGGTGGCTTTGCCGGAGATGAT
Source organism: Elainellaceae cyanobacterium (assembly GCA_049647905.1). GTDB lineage: Bacteria > Cyanobacteriota > Cyanobacteriia > CAKZMO01 > CAKZMO01 > JBCCAG01. The sequence goes on from JBARYO010000034.1 coordinate 2,858, forward strand.
GGGACAGATGACGGCGATCGGTGACCATGTCGGAACGCTGGTCTACCTGGGGCTGGTGGTGACGGTTGCGCCGCTATGGACCCAGGCGATCGCCCAGCGCTGGATACCCGCCCACCGGGCCGCGTTGCTGGGAACCCTGGAGCCGATCTTTGCTGCAGTGGTTTCGTTTTGGGTGCTGGGGGAGCAGCTGGGATGGCGAGGTCTGTTGGGGGCAGGGCTCATTTTGGGGGCGATGGCCTTGAGCCGGGAATCACAACCGACATTGGATGAACATCCAGCGTAGCGGCAACGGGTTGGAGTGGCGCTTATCGCTTAATAAAGCGCCACTCTCGCTTATGAATCCCGACGGATTTCTCCAAACCGAGCAGTATGACAACCCCTACGGTGTAGGCCATTAGGTCCTCCCACACAAAGGTTGTCCCAATTACTGTTCTGGCTATTGACGATGACCCTAAGCCCAAAATTTCAACAATCTTGAAATACTGAAGGACCTCAACCCCAAACGCGAACAAAAGGACACTCATGGCTGCGGTGAGAATTGAGACTTTGAAAAAGGCTCTGACCATGGCATAGATTAAAATTACTACCAGCACGTCGCCGACATAAGGACGGATAACATCATCGCTGACGTAGAGGGCAATGTACAGCTCTACGAGAAATAGCGTAACGGGCCAGAACAGATAGTAAGCGCTGAATCTCATCGTTAATGCGAAGCTTTCTTTTGCCTATTCCTGACGTAAATCACTTTATCTTCTCGTCGAATATCAAATGTATCGACAGCCTCAAAGATACCGCTCAACTTTGAATACCCATAGTTACGTGAATCAAAAACCACTGCGGCTGCACCGTCAGCTTCCGCTGAATATCCCTACGTGGATCGTTCCACGGTCGGGTCAGCCCCGCGCGCTGCCACAGCGCTATCACATCAGGCTCATCAGACGGTAGAAAAGGCCGGATGCGCATGAGCTGAGATAGACGCCACTTTTTTAATCATTACTCCTCCAGCTGGCCCCAGGGTGCCGCCGCACCGCTGGGGTAGCACGGGTTTGTCATCCGCCAGCTCCAGCACACAGTTCTTCAAAATCGTGTCTAAAACCAGCGTCATTTCATACATGGCCAACGCCGCCCCAACACAGCGCCGCGCCCCTGCGCCAAAGGGCAAAAACTCATAGGGCGTGAACTGCCGCTCCATGAAGCGCTCAGGCCGGAACTCGTGGGAATTGGGGTAGAGGTCGGGGCGGTGATGGACCAAGTAGATACAGCCCATGACAAGGGTGCCAGGCTCCAGCTCAATGTCCATTAAAGTGATGGGCTGCTCCACTTTGCGGGGGAGGGTGACCAAGGCCACCGGGTAGATACGCAGGGTCTCATTACACACGGCGTTGAGGTAGGGCCGCTGGGCGATCGCCATCAGGTCGTCTTGAGCATTGCTCCCTTGCTCTACCAGCAAGTTCTGCCGCACGTTGGGCTGACGGTGAATCCAGTAGAGTGCCCAAGCCAGTGCCGTAGCGGTGGTTTCATGCCCCGCCACTAGCAGCGTCATCAGCTCGTCGTGCAGTTCTTCATCAGTGAGGCCATCGCCATTGTCGTCACGGGCCAGCAGCAGCAGCGTCAGCACATCTGTCCGCTCTGGGTCCAGGTTGGCGCGGCGATCGCGAATTTCGGCGTACAGCAGCTGATCTGTTTCTTCCACGATCTGCTTTACCCGTCCGGCAAAGCTTTTCGGCCCCAGATCAATCATCAGCTGCGGGAAGAACACCAAAATTGAGGTGAGGGGGGAGCTGATCATGTTGAGGCGCTGCGCCAGCAGGGTCTCCAATCGCCGATAGCGATCGCCCTCATATAGACCAAACACCGCCTGCAAAATCACCCGCATGGTGATGGTCTGCATGGCGTCCCGAGCGCAGAAGACCTCGCCCACGGTCCACTCACTCACCACCTGCTGGGTAATCCCGCAGATCAGCTCGCCGTATGCCTTCATCCGCTCCCCGTGGAACGGCGGCATCATCAACTTGCGGCGAGTCCGGTGCTGTTTACCGCTCAACAAGATCACGGAGTTCTTGCCCAGCAGCGGCTCGGCGAGCTTATTGGCCTCCCCCGGCGCAGAGAGTTCTTTGCCGCTGTCGTGGGTCAGCAGGTATTGCACCGCATCCGGGTGATTGACCAGAACTAGGGGTTGAGACTCTGTGGGCACAATCCTGGCCCCGAACAGATCGCCAAATCGGTCAAAGTTGGTCTCCATGTAGCCCAATGGGTTGAAGACCCACTGAAGAATTTGGGCGAGACCGGGGGTTTTGGATTGGGGCAGAGCAACCATGGATGCCGTGGGGGGAGGTATAGTTTGTACGCCTAGGGCGTTTCTCCCTATATCTTAGTGAATTTCACCCCAGGGAACGACAGCTCGGGAGCAGGGCCTGTCTGCGCCCAGTGGAAGAGAAGCCGCGACCGGTCTACACCGTGAATCCCTCTCTCAGAATTGAAAATGAGACTTGACTCTCTATACTCCCCTTCTCCCAAGTTCGGGAGAAGGGGTTGAGGGATGAGGGCCTTTTTGAGAGGGCTACGCTTAGAGTATTGCCGTGGACACCTCGCCTGCTGCCGTCGCGTACCCCGTTACCCGAACGCTGCCAATGGTGTCACCAAGTTGGATTGGCTGCTTGCCGGATGTGGCGTAGCCCATAGTCTGCAGCGACTCCTCGCCGTCAAGAAAGGCTTGCTCATCTTCAAACAAGTGGATAAACGTACG